>JAYWHZ010000242.1:0-2766 GCA_043777395.1 Bacteroidota bacterium | reverse complement strand
CTGACAACCTTTGATGATGTTTTGTTCGGTTTTGTGAGCCGTTTCGAGGGTGCGAAGTGTTTTGGCGGTGCTGATGATGTATTCGTATTTCTCGTCCCAGTCGTTGCCAAAAAACTCAAAGTCGGCAATGATTTCATCTTGCAATTGATTGATAGTCATCTTTTTCTTTTTAATTAATTTAATAAAACAAATTGTTTAGAATTTAAATTTATAATAAAAAACCTCTCGAATTTTTGCTATCCGAAAGGTTCTTTATTGGTATTTGAATATTTATTTTATAAAAATGTATTAGCCGCCAAAATCGTCGAAAGCTACGTTTTCTTCTGGAACTCCAAGGTCTTCAACCATTTTCAAAACGGCTTTGTTCATCATTGGCGGTCCACAAAAGTAAAATTCTATGTCTTCCGGGTCTTGGTGTTTGGACAGATAATTGTCTATCAACGATTGGTGTACGAAGCCAGTAAACCCATCACCTTCGCCTTCCAAGCCATCTTTGACCTTCCAATTGTCTGTTGCTTCGGGTTCGGAAAGCACCACATAAAACTTAAAGTTTGGAAATTCTCGCTCTATTGCTCTAAACTCATCTACATAAAAAAGTTCCTTTTTTGAGCGTCCGCCATACCAGAAACTCACCTTGCGGTCGGTCATCTTCATGGTGTGAAACATATGAAAAATATGCGAACGGAGTGGAGCCATACCAGCACCGCCGCCAACATACATCATCTCTCGTTTTGTATTCTTGATAAAAAACTCGCCATAAGGTCCCGAGATAGTAACCTTGTCGCCCGGCTTGCGTGAGAAAATGTAAGACGAACACACGCCCGGATTGACTTTCATCCACGAGTTGGTGGCTCTATCCCATGGCGGCGTGGCTATCCTGATGTTCAGTTTGACCATGTTGCCTTCGGCAGGGTGGTTTGCCATCGAGTAGGCACGAAATTGGGGTTCTGGATTGACCATTTTCAAGTCCCAAATCTTAAACTTATCGTAGTCGCCCCGATATTCGTCGTCTATCTTGTAGAGGTCTTTGCTAAAATCGACCGATACCACAGGCACATCAATCTGAATGTAGCCACCCGACTCGAAGTGCAGACTTTCGCCCTCGGGCAATTTGACCACAAACTCCTTGATAAATGTCGCTACGTTGTCGTTTGAAACCACTTCGCACTCCCATTTCTTGATGCCAAAAATTTCTTCTGGTATCTCGATGTTCATGTTTTCTTTTACCTTCACTTGGCACGCCAATCGGTAATGCTCTTGCTGCATCTTGCGGTTGAGATGACCCGTTTCGGTTTGTAAAATGTCGCCACCGCCGCTCATCACTTGGCATTTGCACATGGCACACGTGCCGCCACCGCCACACGCCGAGGGCAAAAATAGTTTTTCGTTAGAGAGTGCCGAGAGTAAGGTGCCGCCCGCAGGCACGCTGATGGTTCTTTCGCCGTTGATGGTGATGCTCACTTGCCCTTGCTTGACCAATTTTTGGGCTGCAAACTGCAAGATAAGCACCAAAACCAATATCACGCCCGTGAACACCACACCAGACCAGATGACCACTTGTGGGTCTATTGCTAATAGTATCATGATTTATTACTTTACGATGTTTTTTGTTGGGTGTTTGAATGTATTGAACGGTTGTTTTTGATTGATAGTCTTAATAATTTTTTGAAGGGCAGCAATTTTTTTATCCAAAGCATTGAAAATGGCTTCATACAATCCAATCTTTATTAATTTATTTGACCATAAATATTAAAACAAAAGTACAATTGATAAGTTTTGCAAAATTAATATTATTTTATCAATAAACTAAAAATTATTTCAGGCATTATTTTTTCAAATATTTTGTACGGTGTTTTATTCCTTATCCCAATGCTTTTATTTCAACTGTTGCAATGCCTTTTTGAGTTCGGACAACGCCACTGGAATGTCCGCCATTTTGCAAGTGCCAACTGATAGCCGAAACCACACCGACTCGTCCGACGCACCAAAAGCATAGAAAGGCACAAGTGCCAAACCCGAATGGTCGAGCAGATAGTCGCTTATGGCTTTGGTGCTTTCTATCATCTGCCCGTTGGGAAGGTATTTTGCCAACAAATCAAACTTCACGGTCAGGTAGATGGCGGCTTTGGGCAAGATGCTATCGACGGCAAAACCTTCGTGGCGAAGTGCCATAAAACCATTGTGAAAACCGCAAAGTCGCTTATACAATCCTGCCTTAAAGGTTTCTAAATAAGACGTTACCGCCTCGTCGTTGTCCAAAAAACGGGCTGTTGCTATCTGTTCTGCTTTGGGCGACCAAGCCCCAATATGCGACAAGATAGACTTCATGCGCTCTATGACCGTTGGCGGACCAAACGCCCAGCCGACCCGCACGCCCGTGGCAGCAAACGCCTTCGAGATACCGTCTATGTAGATGGTATAAGGTCTCATGTTTGGGTCGAGGCTCACGGGGTCGCAGTGTTTGGTGTGGTCATAGGTGAGCATGCAATACATTTGGTCGTACATGAGGTAGAGCGGTTTTTGGGTGTTTTCAATTCTTTTTTTATTGATAGACACAACCAGATGGCAGATTTTTTGGAGTTCTATTGGGTCAAATGCCGTTCCTGTTGGGTTCAGCGGCGAGTTGAGTGCAAGCAGATGGGCATCTTGTAGCAGTGGTTCGAGGGCTTGGGCTGTGGGCATAAAGTTGTCTTCGGGCGTGGTTTCAAGATAGATTTGCTTGGCTTGCGTCAGGTGGCAGTAGTGGTTGTTGTTCCAGCTCGGCAC
>JAYWHZ010000241.1:0-9452 GCA_043777395.1 Bacteroidota bacterium | reverse complement strand
GTGTGAAGGCTCGTCTTTTGGTCAAACATTCGGTTTGTGTCAATCCATCGTTGAGCCAGATGATGGTGATGCTTGGCGTGGTGATGGGTTTGGTGGGTTTGGCTCATTTTTTGGCAGACGTTTTGGCACCGTTTGTATCCTTGAACTATCCATTTTTGAAGAAGTTTAGTTTGGGTTCGACGTTTTTTTGGGTCATCGTGCTGTCCACTACGTTTGGTTTGCTGCTTTCGTTTAGCCGTTCGGCTCAGCAGATGGAGGGTTTGGGTGCCTCGAAGTTGGGCAATATTTTTTTGTATTTATTGATTGCTACGATTGGTATGCAGATGGACGTGAGGTCTATTTTTAGTCATATCCATTTTTTTGTGATTGGTTTTGTATGGATTATTTTTCATGCTTTGGTGTTGGTGTTGGTTGGCAAACTCATCAAGTCGCCTTTTTTCTTTTTTGCCGTTGGCAGCCAAGCCAATATTGGTGGCGCTGTTTCGGCACCTATCGTCGCCTCGGCTTTTGATCCTTCGTTGGCACCCGTTGGTGTTTTATTGGCTATTTTGGGCTACGGTCTGGGTACTTATGGTGCTTATGTTTGTGCGTTGTTGATGCGTGTGGTTGTGCCTTAATTGATGGTTTTTTGTTTATTGTTTTACAAATTTTCCCAAAAATGATTGTCCATCACGTGTTATTGCTTTTATGGCGTAGATGCCTTGTTCTAAGTTTGAAACGTCGATGTTTTGGTTGTCTGGCTGAATGATTTTTATGATATTTTTTCCCCACATATCGTATATTTGGAGGTGTTCGATGTGATTTATTGCCACTGCGATGCTTGTTTTTGCGGGATTGGGATAGATTAGCAGTGTGTTTTTGTTGGTGTTCGTGTGTTGTTCGATACCAATTGCGAGAAAATTATTGCCCCATGTTTCATTTCCTTTTTTGTAGTATATCAGTTCCAATCTTCGGCATACGGCGTTTGGCTTGGCGTTTTGTGTGTAGTTTCTTCCTGCACCTTTTATGTATCGTAGGTTTGTAAAGACTGTCGCTAAGAGGTTTGGACCAAAGCACGTGTCGGTAAAAAAAGTTCGGTTTATGATATTGATGGCATATTCGTCGTCCACATATTCGAGATACGTTCGTTGGTTGTAGCGGCTGTCTTGGTGGTAGGTAAATGAAGAACCGACGCCAGCGTTGTAGTTAAATATGGTTTGTTTTGGAAGAAAATTTCTAAAAAGGGTGTCGTTCAAGGCACCAATGCCAACCGCAAAAGTATCTAAGGCACCCAGAGAGGCGAGGTTATTATTGACTGTAAAAGATTGGCTTTTTATGGTGTAGAATACTGAGTCTTGATTGGTGTTAAATTGTTTTTTGAGAATGGTGTTGTGTATATATTTGGGTAGCAGGCAGTCGATGTGGTATTGAAACACGTCGCCGATGTCAAAATCATAGACTTGTTTGCCTGTCATGTAGAGCGGTTCGATGCGTGTGATGGTGCTGGTGTCGTTTGGAAAACCAGCAAACGATAGGGTAGCGATGAGACCTTTGTTTTTGCTTATCTGTATTTTTTTGCCGTTCAGGGGGTTTGAGACGGTTTGTCCGGCGTTGTTTTTGAGTGTTATTTCTATTGTTTTGAGGCTATCGGTGGTTCCCAACACGTTTTGTGAGACGACGGCGGTGGTTTGGGCTTCAAAATATTGGTTTGGATTGAGCCGCATGAGGGTCCATTTTTGACCTATGTTGGCACGTGATTGGATTTTGATGCTGTCTTTTTTTTCATTAAACAAGATATAATCGCCGTTATTTTTTTTGATGATGAGCCTACTAAACCATGTTTTTTTGACATTAACGCCGCAGTAGCAGTGGTTTTGAGTAGGGTTGTCGGTGCAGTTGTTTTGCGTTGGCGTAGTGTCTTGGAGCGTATAATAGTTGTAGAAGAGGCTATCGGTGTTTTTGAGATAGGCAATTTCGATGTTTAGGGCATTGACGGTTCCGTTTTTGGCAATAAAAAACTGGGGTTTATTGGTGTCTATCAGGTTGTAGTTTTGGGCTTTGATAGGGTTTAGGTTTATGATTGTTAGCATCGAGATAAATGCAAAATATTTGAGGTACATCGGGAAGTTTGTTTTGGTTAAAATTTGTTTAGGGACTAATATTCGGTAAAAGTAATTAAAAATAAATGACCTTTGCCAATTATTTTTCTTTGTTGGCAGAAAAAATTCTGTGCCTATGGCGTAAAAGTGAGTTGATTGGGCAATCGTTTTTTAATTTGTTTTTTTACGTTTATTGTTGGTATCTTTGCGTTGGTGTTTGGTCTTGCATCGTTTTTGTTTGCCAGACTTTGGGCTGCCATTATTTAAGTTTATATCTTTTTTTGTTTATGCAAATTGTTTCTGCTTATCCTTCTTGGTATTTTTTGGTTTGTGTTATTGTAGGTTTTGGCTTTGCTTTTGCTTTTTATTATCGGCTTCAAGCATCGTTTTTTTCGGCAGTCATTCGGCGTGTGCTGTTTGCTTTGAGGGCATTGTCGGTGGCTTTGCTTGTTTTTCTGCTGTTCAATCCCTTTGTCCAAACGACCAAAAAGACGCTACAAAATCCCATTGTCATCATTGCCTTAGACAATTCGGAGAGCATAATACTCAACAAAGACTCTACTTTTTACCGCACAGCATACCAAAAAAATATCCAAAAACTAATCCAAAAACTCAAATCTAAAGTCGAAGTAAAAACCTATTCGTTTGGAGAAAAAACCAAAGACACCGTCGATTTTTCATTTAAAGAAAAAAATACCAACATCGACCAGCTCCTCCAAAACATAGACCAACGACACACCAACCAAAACATTGCAGCCCTCGTTTTGGCTTCGGACGGGCTATATAACGCAGGTTCAAACCCAATATACAAAGCCAATAACCTCAAAATACCAATCTACACATTGGCTCTGGGCGACACCAACACCCAAAAAGACCTGATAATAAAAAATATCAACACCAACTCAATTGCTTATCTAAACAACGACTTTGCAATAGAAACAAGCCTCGAAGCCAATGGATTTCAAAACCAAAACACAACCCTACAACTCTTTCAGGTCAATGGAAAACAAGAACTGTTACTCGCCTCAAAACCAATAACCATAACCTCACAACGTTTTTTTAGTACACAAAACTTCATCGCCCAAGCCAAACAATCTGGCTTGCAACACTACCGCATCAGGCTCAAACCGTTGCCCAACGAAATAACCCTGACAAACAACGCCAAAGATGTATTCATAGAAATATTAGACAACAAAAGCAAAATACTCATGCTTGCCAACGCACCACACCCCGACATTTCGGCACTCAAACAATCGCTCGAACAAACGCAAAACACCGAACTAAAAATAGAACTCATCAACACATTTTCTAACGACCTACAAAACACAGACCTACTCATCTTGCACCAACTGCCCAACGCAAACACCGCAACACTGATGAGCAAACTCAAACAGTCTAAACTCCCAATACTATTTGTGGTAGGCAAGCAAACCAGCCTGCCAGCCCTCAATACGTTCCAAAACGAACTCTCGATACAAATCACAAGCACCAACACCAACCAAGTCCAAGCCATAACCCAAACCACCTTTGGCTTGTTTGAACTCTCGCCAACAGCCAGCCAGCGGCTCGCCGATTTTCCACCCTTAGAAGCTCCATTTGCCAACTACAAAACCCTCTCGCCAGCACTCACACTCCTAAACCAAAAAATAGGTAGCCTCAAAACAAATTATCCACTGCTGCATTTTTCCCAAAACCAAGACCAAAAAATGGCTTTCCTATGTGGCGAAGGCATCTGGAAATGGTATCTCAATGAGTTTGAACAACACAACAACCACGAAACCTTCGACGAACTCATTGCCAAAACAACACAATATCTCAAAGCAAAACAAGACAACAGACCCTTTAAAATAAAATTGCCCGCCAACACATTTAAAGAAAATGAAGACATAACCCTTTTTGGCACACTCCTCGACCCATCGCTACAACCCACCAACACACCCGAAGTAACACTAAAAATAAACAACACAGAAGGCAAAATATTTGATTTCGTACTCAACAAAACAGACCAAAAATATGTCTTAAACATCGGCACTCTGCCCCCAAACACCTACAACTACACCGCCCAAACCAGCCTCAACGGCAAACAATATACTGCAAAAGGCATGTTCTCCGTCAAAAAAATAGACATAGAAGCCACAAACACCGCAGCAGACCACAGCCTGCTCAGCAGCATTGCCACACAAACAGGTGCAAAACGCTACTATCCCAACCAAACCGAACAACTGCTCCAAGATCTGCTGGGCAGAGACGACCTCAAACCCATCTCATATACCCAAAATACCGTCGAAGAACTCATAAACTGGCGGTGGATTCTCTTGCTCTTGGGGCTCTTGTTGGGTGCCGAATGGTTTTTGAGAAAATATAAAGGCAGCTATTAATCAACACCATTATCCTAAAAAAATAAACACAACATGCTGTCCTATACCGAAGAAAATTACCTAAAATCATTACTAAAAATCTCATCCGACAACGAGATTCAAACCGTCGGAACCAACGAACTGGCAGCAAGGCTATCTGTAAAACCAGCAACAGCAAACAACATGCTCAAAAAATTGAAGCAAAAAAAATTGGTCGATTATGAAAAATACGGAAAAATAAACCTCACGCCGCAAGGCAAAAAAAAAGCCATCGATGTCATCAGAAAACACCGCCTTTGGGAAACATTCTTACACCAAACATTAGAATTTACATGGGACGAAGTACACGAGGTAGCCGAACAATTGGAGCATATCCAATCGCAAAAACTGATTGATAAACTCGATAAACTCTTAAACTATCCCGAATTTGACCCACACGGCGACCCAATACCCAACAAAAACGGAGAAATCAAACTGCCTTTCAAAAAAACACTCACAGACATAACCGTCGGCAACCGCTGCAAAATGGTGGCTGTCAAAGACAATTCAAGCGTGTTTTTGCAGTATGTAGCCAAAGTGGGCTTGGGCATCAACACCGAAATACTGGTGGTCTCAAAACAAGAATACGATGCCACAACCCTCATAGAAGTCGATGGCGTAAGGTCGTCGGTGAGCCAAAAGTTTGCAGAAAATATTTTGGTACTCTAAAAATTTAGCCCTCCGACGGCACAAAAAATCAACGCCAAAATTCAGATTTATACTTTTGAATAGCAAGTAGGCAAAATTTACCATACCTTTACAACGCCAAAACAAACACACAAAATACCCACAACCCATTTTTTTACCAACTCCAAAACGTGTCAAACAACATAAAAATATCCAATTTTTGGCAACGCAGCCTCACAGGACTTATTTTGGTGGCAACCATCGTGTCGAGCCTACTGTTGGGCTACGGTTTTATGGCTACCGTGTTTGCCTTTTTTTGCTTTTTTGGCTTAAAAGAATTTTATACCCTAACCCAAAACCGCACCAACACATTGGGCATCGTAGGCGGAATGAGTATCTACACGCTTTCGTTTGTGATAGCCAACAACACCATTTCAACACCATTTTTTGCCCTTGTCATTGGTCTTGTAGTGCTTGCTTTGCTCCAAGAACTTTTTGATAAAAACGCCAAAGAACCCTTCCAATCCGCCGCAACAACCGTTTTTGGTTGGGTCTATGTGTGTGCACCGTTTTCTATGTTGTCTTTTTTAACCCAATATCCCAACGCCCAAACCTATACCTACCAAATTGTATTGGCTATTTTTTTGTTTCTATGGACCAGCGACACAGGAGCCTATCTGGTGGGAAAAACCATTGGCAAAACCAAATTGTTTGAACGCATCTCACCCAACAAATCGGTAGAAGGCGTTTTAGGTGGTCTTGTCTTGACGTTGTTGGTGGCTTATTTTGGCGTTTCGCCCCATTTTGATGTCCTCCACAGCACCCAGTGGCTTGTCATTTCGGGTCTCGTGGTCGTTTTTGGGGTCTTGGGCGATTTGGTCGAGTCGATGCTCAAACGCAGCGTCGGAGCCAAAGATTCGGGTGCTATCTTGGTGGGGCATGGCGGCGTGTTGGATAGGTTTGACAGTTTTATACTCGCCGTGCCATTGGTTTTTATCTATTTAATGTTAAAATAATATCTTCTTTTGATGAATAACACCAACTCTATTCCTTCGCCTTGCTTTGTTTTGGACGAACATTTATTAAAAAAAAATCTTGAATTGATTGACGGTGTCCAGCAGCGTGCAGGCATCAAAATCATTTTGGCACTCAAAGGCTTTGCCATGTTTTCGGCAGCCAAACTCATTCGCCGCCACTTGGTTGGCACCACTGCCAGCTCCTTGTTTGAAGCCCGTTTGGGGTCGGCAGAATTTCTCAATGGCGAGGTACACGCCTATTCACCGGCTTGGTTGCCAGCCGATTTTGAGCAATTGATGGATTTGTGTGGGCATATTTCCTTCAATTCTTTGAGCCAATATGAAAATTTGATGCCTATTTACCAAAAATCGACCAAAAAAGTGTCGCTGGGCTTGCGCATCAACCCCGAATATTCGACCGTTCAGACCGATTTGTACAACCCTTGCGTAGCAGGCAGCCGTTTGGGCGTTTTGAGCGAGCAACTCGGTGCCACTTTGCCGCCCTATATCGAGGGTTTGCACGCACACAACCTTTGCGAAAGCGACAGTTTTGCCGCCGAACAAACCCTGTTGAACATCGAACGTCTGTTTGGGCGTTTTTTGCCGCATATCCGATGGCTCAATTTGGGTGGCGGACACCTCATGACCCGCAAAGGGTACGATGTGGAACACCTGATAGCAACGCTCAAAAATTTTAAATTAAAATATCCAAACATCGAAATTATTATGGAGCCTGGCTCTGCTGTGGCGTGGCAAACAGGCACTTTGCACACGACCGTGCTGGATATTGTCGAAAATAAAGGCATCAAAACAGCCATTATCGATGCGTCTATCTCGGCTCACATGCCCGACTGCATCGAAATGCCCTACAAGCCTGCCATCAGCGGTGCTACCGATGCCGATGGATTGACCAACGAACTCAGAGACCAAAAATATCTATGTCGTATTGGTGGATTGACGTGTTTGGCGGGCGATTTTTTGACCGAATATGCTTTTGATGAGCCTTTGCAAGTTGGCGACAAGCTTATTTTTGAAGATATGATGCACTACACGATGGTCAAAACGACGACGTTCAACGGTGTGAACCTGCCGAGCATTGGTATTTTGAAGGAAAACGGTGTGTTTCAGTTGGTCAAAACATTTTACTACGAAGATTTTAGAAACCGATTGAGTTGATGGGGTTGGCGGTTATCAGTTTTAAGTTTAATGTTCGTAAGTTGGGTTTATTGTTCGTGTCGCAACTTTTCTATCTGTTCGATGGTCAGCCCTGTATCCTCTGCAATATCATCGTTTGAAAAATTGCGTTTACTAAGTTTTCGAGCAACTTGCTGCATGCCTTGCTGCATACCCTCCTGCATGCCTTTTCTCAAAGCAAACGTCATTCTGCCTCTGTCGTCTTGCTCACGCATCAATACATAATCATACGCTTCTGAGGGCAGGAAGTTGATAAGGTGTTAGGATTTCAACATTTACGATTTTATGGTTGCTCTGCAACAACAGCACCGCATTCAGAAAAGAAATAAGCACTTCTTTTCTGTTTTCATTCCCAAATATTTTTCGGAATGCCACGTCGTTTTTTACATCTACAAATTTCATATCGCAAGATTATAAAATTCTTTTTAGAATTAATTTTTGTTTTTCCAATGGTTTTCTATTCACCTTGTGCCAACGAATATTCTCTTTTGCCGTCTATGTAATATTTGTTTTCTGTTTTGATAGTATGCAAGCCCATCGCCTCCATTTGGGTCAGTATATCAATGATTTGTTGGTGTGTGGCGGGTGTGGCTTCGGGGTTTTCGCCCTCTTTGTAGCCAGCAAAACGGCATCGCCAGTGGTCGGTACAAAATGTTTCTTCGATGCCATCGGGATAGACTTTCACGCCACGGTTGGTTATCATCTTAAAGGCAAGGTTGCCCGAATGAAGGTTTTTTATTTGTTCGCCCAGTTCGTTTGGGTTGCGGTTTTGTGTGCCATTCCAATCCAAAAAAACATCTACGCCCACGAGGATTTTGGTGGTGTAGTGGTGTGGTTTGGTTATTATCTTGATGGGTTTGATGTCGGGATTAAAGATGGTGGGTTTAAAATTTAAAGGTTTTTGTCCCAAACGTTCGATGATGGCTTCCGAAAATTCCTTTGTTCCAACTTTTTTCTGCGATATTTTTTCTTGGTAAATGTCGCCCGTATGCAAGCCATCTTCGATGGTTTTGAGCAAGGCATTGGCTATTTTTTCGGCAACGACGCTTTGCCCCAGATGGACGAGCATCATGATAGCCCCATTGAGCAAGCCCGACGGGTTAGCCATGTCTTTGCCTGCAATATCGGGTGCCGAGCCGTGTATGGCTTCAAACATGGCAAAGTTTTGACCGATGTTGGCACTTCCGCCCAAGCCCACCGAGCCAGCTACCTCGGCGGCAATGTCGGAGATGATGTCTCCATAGAGGTTCATCGTTACGATGACCTCGAAGCCTTCGGGTCTATCGGCTAAAAAAGCAGAGCCAATATCGATGATAAAATGGTCAGCTGCAATGTCGGGATATTCTTTGGCTATCTGGTTGAATGTTTGGTGAAAAAGCCCGTCGGTGAGTTTCATGATGTTGTCTTTGGTCATACACGTTACCCGTTTTCGGTTATAGGTTTTGGCGTATTCGAAGGCATAGCGAACAATGCGTTCGCAGCCTGTTTTTGACACCAGTTTGAGACATTGAACGACTTCGGCGGTCTGCTGATATTCTATGCCTGCATAGAGGTCTTCTTCGTTTTCACGGACGATGACCAAGTCCATGTTGGGAAAGTGTGTTTTTATAAAAGGCGAATAGGCTTTGACGGGTCGCACGTTGGCAAACAGTCCGAGGCGTTTTCGCATGGTTACGTTGAGGCTGTTGTAGCCGCCGCCTTGCGGGGTGGTGATGGGTGCTTTGAGGAGTATGCCATTTTGGCGTAGTGTGTCCCAAGACGAGTCTTCTATGCCATTTTTGATGCCTTTGAGATACACTTTTTCACCAATTTCTATGCGGTCAAACTCGAGTTTTGCACCCGATGCTTTGAGTATGTTGATGGTTGCTTCCATGATTTCGGGTCCTATGCCATCGCCGTAGGCGACTGTGATGCGTGTGTTCATTTTTTTTATTTAGGTGATAAAAGCGTATTTATAGTTGGTTTGTGATAAATTGGTGGTATTTTATTGATTTTAAGGTGTTTGATTTATTTTAGTAAGCCCTTGCAAAGAGGACTCTACCTTCCGATGGGTTTCCTGTGAGTATGCAAGTGCCTTTTTGTGGTTTTTGGTCTAATGGAATGCAGCGAATGGTGGCTTTGGTGAGTTCTTTGATGCGTTC
>JAYWHZ010000240.1:0-2776 GCA_043777395.1 Bacteroidota bacterium | reverse complement strand
GCAAACTTTTTTATCACAAAACCAATACCTTCGCTTGCCTACCTACCCTACTCTTTTGGAAATGCACAAAACCTCATCAGCAAAGTATTTATTAACGGCACAGAGCAATAAAAATCAACCTAAAAATTTAAAAATATCTATTAAATAATAAATTTAATTGTTAGTTTAAATAAAAAGTTATACTCTTCTTTCCGACCTTTGTCTTTCGATGTTTGTTTGATAAGTCATATACAAAAAGTAAACCCTTATCCAATCGACTGTCAGATAAGGGTTTTTTTTGGCAAGATAAGTATTAGAGGCTTATGCCCATCACCTCAAATTTTATGAGACCCGAAGGCGTTTGTATCTCGGCTACGTCGCCAATGCGTTTGCCCAGCAAGCCCTTGCCGATGGGCGATGTAACCGATATTTTTTTGAGTTTGAGGTCTGCCTCTTTTTCGGCTACGAGGGTGTAGCTCATCTCAATTTTGTTGGTCAGGTTTTTTATCTTGACGGTCGTTAGTGGCTGGGCAAACGAGAGGTCTAACTGGTTTTCGTCCAACACCCTTGCCGATGCAATGAGGGTTTCGAGCTTGGCTATTTTGAGTTCGTGAAGCCCTTGTGCTTCTTTGGCTGCGTCGTATTCGGCGTTTTCGGACAGGTCGCCTTTTTCCCTTGCTTCTTGTATGGCTGCTGCAATAAACGCCCTGCCTTTGGTTTTGAGGTCGGAGAGTTCGGCTTTTATTTTTTCCAATCCGTCGTTTGTAAAATATGAAATTTCTGTCATGTTTTGTAAAATTAAGTTTTTAATGGTGATAGATGATATGGGGATATTGAATAAGATAATAAATAATAAGAATGGGTTTGCCTTTCGTTGGTCGTTCAAAAGAAAAAAATCTACAAAAGGGCTTGCTATCTCGCCTTTATGATACAAAAATAATTTAAAAAATAACGAAACGCCCAACAGTATAGCGTGAGGCGTTTCGCATTAGGCGTAAAAGAAAATTAGCTTGCAAAGATACAATTTTTTTTAGAGTAGGTATATTTTTTTATTTTTTGGTTCAATTTGAACACCTATCTGGCTTATTTATTTACTGCTTTTGACTTTTTCTAAAAATGCTTCTTTGCGTCTGATGGCTACCACCACGGCAGTGCCTTCGTTGAAAATCACACGGGGCGAGCCGCCGCCGACATACTTTTTTATCTTGCTCAGGTTGATGATGTGCGATTGATGCACTCTAAAAAAAAGATTGGGCGAGAGCATCTCTTCAAAAACACCGATTTGCTTAGAGCTCGTTATCTTTTTGCCATCAACAAGAAAAATGTCGGTGTAGTTTCCCGAGGCTTCAAACCTCAAAATATCTTCAAATTTGAGCAATATTGACCCATCATGGGATTTTTCAGTTTTTTTTCAGTTTTTTTTCAGTTTTTTGGGTTCAGAGTTGCAGTTGGCAGTCAAAAACTTCTTCAAAATGGTATCTGAGCCATTTTTTCACGTCTTGGAGGTCTATTGTTTGCCCGTCGAGTTCTTTTTGTATGGAGGTTACGCCTTTGTCGGTCAGTCCACAAGGAATAATGTTATTGAAGTAGGTCAGGTTGGTGTTTACGTTGAGTCCCCAGCCGTGTTTGCTTATCCATCGGGAGGTTTTTACGCCAAAGGCGGCTATTTTTCGGGCTTTGGCGTGGTGTTTGGCATCAATCCAGACGCCTCTGTTGTCGTCGAGTCGTGTGCCGATCAATCCATAGTGGGCAATGGTTTTGATGATTACTTCTTCGAGGGCGGTCATATAGCGAATAATATCGGGTTCAAACTGCTCCAAATCGAGTATCGGGTAGCCGACGAGCTGCCCGTAGCCGTGGTAGGTGATGTCGCCGCCCCTATCGATGTGTATGAAGGTGGCTTTGGCGAGTTCCAAGCCTTCTTTTGAAAGCAAGAGGTGTTCTATTTTGCCGCTTTTTCCCAGCGTATAGACGTGCGGATGTTCGCAAAACAAGAGGTTATTTTCTATGGTTAGGGTTTGGGTTGGGTTGGTTCGGTTGTGTAGTTTGGCATCTACTTTTTTTGAAAACAGCAGCCCTTGCAGGTCGTATGCGGCTTGATAATCGATGATACCCAAATCTTGAAAATGCACTTTTTTGATGTTCATGCGGCTAATCTATGTGTTTTGATGGCTAAAAATAAGTTTTTGAAATTGGTTTTGGGGGATAAAATTAAACTATAATTCACGCATCGAAACAAAAAACATTTCTGCTGCTCAATGTTGGATTGTTGGCGACAGAAATGCTTCAATTTGGTTCTAATAAACCCTCAATTTTATTTTTGTGGGTTAGGCTATCTCGACTTCACGCACTTTGGGTGTGGCTTCTGCTGTTTTTGGCAAGCAAATACGCAGCACGCCGCTTTCATATTGGGCGTTAATCAGGCTACTGTCAATGGTTTCGGGCAAAATAAACGAGCGTTCAAAGGAAGTATAGTCAAATTCGATGGATTTAAAATCGTTGGGTTTGGCTTGGGCTGCTGGGTTTGCAGAGATGGTCAAGCGGTTTTTTTCGATTTTTAGTTTGATGTCTTCTTTTTTGAGACCCGGCACGGCTACCGCCAACACAAACTCGGTGTCGTTTTGGCTGATGTTTACTTTTGGCATGGTGCTGGTGTTTTGGAAGCCGCTATGTGCTGGCAACTCGCTGTTGAACAGGCTGTTCATTAATCCGCCGTATGTCGTTGGGCGTTTGTAAGAAATGACTCTCATGGGTTTGTTTTTTTTATTTTTAAATTGTTGGTTGATAATCTTTAATT
>JAYWHZ010000239.1:0-2782 GCA_043777395.1 Bacteroidota bacterium | reverse complement strand
TTGCTTGTGTGTTTTGGCTGGCTTGGTTGTGGTTAAATCGGAATGTGAACGGTTCGCCTCGGTTTGGATTGGGGTAGATGGTCAGGTTGTTGATAATCATTTCGTTGTCGCCAACGATGTTGAAGGCGATGGTTTGCTCGCTCGAATTGTTGCACACGTCCCAAACTTTGAGCGTCAGGGTGTGTTTTCCCACTGGGAGTTTTGGAAACTGATAGCGTATTTCGCCGCTGGTGTAGTCGTCTAACGAAGCCGAATAAAAATCGTTTAGCACGATGATGTCGTTGGGTTTGCCGTCTAAATAAGCCACTATGTCGTGTCCGATGCCATTGCCTACGGTGTTGATGCCGCTGGTGTCTTGGATTGTGGCATAGAGTACGGGGCTTGTGTTGGCATAGTAGTTGTTTGATTGAAACTTATCGTCGTTGAGGTAGAGTTTTATTTTTGGACCGCTGGCGTCGCATTGTGCGTTGGGGTTGGAACTTCCCACCACAAAGTTTTTGAAATGTCCGGCGGCATCGGTTGTTTCGTTGTTGGCATAGATGTTTAATCGACCGTAGTTGAGGCTATAATTGATGTCTTTGGGTACTACAAATGAGAACTGAAAATCGCCATTTCTTACGCTTGCCTTGCCTTTATAGATGATATTTCTAAATTGTTGAAAAGTGAATATGTTGCTTCGTGGGTCGTTGCGGAGTGTTTTTACGTTTGAGGCTTTGTCAAAAACCGTTGGGTACACTACGCCGTTAAAATTGGTTAATTTGTTGTTGTTTTGGTCTGTGATGATGCCTTTTATGGTTACTTTATCCAATGCTTTGATGGTATCAGGTCTTGATATAGTACTGACTGTCAGGCTGTTGATTTGTGTGATGTTTGAGGTATGTTCGGGATAGGCAAGTGTGAGCGATGGGTCTCCCAGAAGCGTAAAATTTCGGGTGTTGGTGCTAAACAAACTTTCGTTCATGGCTCTTCTCATCACTTCGCCTATGGTAAGGTGTTTGCCATTTTCTTTTGCAAAAAAGTATTTGTTATACATCGTTTGATTGACGAGCCTGTCGTTGTCGTCGGCTAAGGTCGTTCGGACGGTCGTCAGCAGCACGATAGAGCCGCCGTTTGGGTGGAGCAATACTTTTTCGCCAGCCGAGAGGCGTGCGGGGTCGTCGAAGGGTGTAAAATCGCACGTTGCCGTAACAAAAGCAGGGAGTTTATTGCCATTTTTCCAGCGGTCAATGTCTTCGAGCGTCAAAACCCGTTCATCAGCCATGCCCACGGGTCCGCCGTGTCCGATGAAGCTGATTGCCAAAGCCCCCGCATTAAAACGGTTGTTGATAGCCCTATTCACTTCGGGGTAGCGAGCGCCGCCCGAGGTCGAAATTCTTGGATAGGCATCTAAATATATCTTATCGACGATGCTGTTTGGGCTTTTTTGTGCCACGATGGCAGCCAAGCCTTCTCCCTGAATGGTGTGTGTGTTGCCGTCTTGGTCGTCGGCTATGATGCCGATGTAGTTTCGCCAGTCGCCAAATGATTTATTAGATTCATAGATTTTCAATTTTTTTATGGCAATATCGGCTGTTTCGTCGCTGTTTGCCGTAATTCGCCCTACTGCAACGTCCATTTTATCGCTGCCACCTTCCAAAAACTCGCCTTCGGTGCCGTCCATCAATCCAAAATAAGCATCGGAGGGATAGCTTATAATGGGGTTGGTTGAGTTTCTACTTTCGAATATTGGTACAAAGTTGTGGTTGGGATTTTTCTTGTCAATGTATTTATAGTCGTATGATGCGTCGCCGAATAGGCATAAGAATTTGGGTTGTTTGGCTGGATTGGCTGCATTTTTTTGATACAACATCCGAACAAAATCCCTAATAGCGGTGATGTCTTGCTTTCCCGACGAAAATTCATTATAGATTTGCTCGGGTGTAACGACGGCGACCGTGTAGCCGTTTTCCGTCCTTCTGAGCGTTGCCAGTTCTTGGGCTTGGCTCAAAAACTGAGGGTGCGACACGATGATGAGGTCTGCCAAGATGGTGCTATGTAGGTTTTGGTTTTTGAGTGGTTTGGGGTCCAGAACGCTTGGTTTGTAGGCTAAATCGGGTGTGAAAGCCACAAAAGTTTGTATGCTATCGCTTTTTGCTTTGAGGTCTAAGTTTGCTTGTTGTAGGGTATATTTGGCAACTTTGAGTGGGTTGCTTATTTCCCACACCATCGTGTTGCTGTTTAGGTTGGTCAGATTGTATTGTGTGGTTTTACCAATGCTTTTTTTGTCTCTAAATATCATTTGGCGGTTTGGCGTATAGGCAAGTTGTCGGCGGGCGTTTATTTGGATATAATCTAACCAACCGAAGGAGTAATTGTCCAATTTGCTGTATTTTATGCGTATATCAACGTTTGATGCAGTAGAAACGGGTTTATAAAACGCCGATGCGAAGCCATAGTAGGCATAGTCGGCTAAGTAGTTGTCTATCGTTGTTGGTATGGATACGGTGGCGAGTGGTGTGGTTCGTTGTGGGTCTGCAAGCGAAAAGAAGTTGCTAACAAAGGTTCGTGCTGCGGCATTAAAAGCCACAAAGACCGAGTCGTTTGGCATGCGGTTTGGAAAATCGAAGGAGAAATCGTAGGATGTTTTTTGTTCATTAAAATAATCGCCGAGCCAAAACTTGCCACTGTGAATGAGATTTACCTCTTCTTTTTCGTGAAAAGCGTAGTCGTCAAAGGTATTACTGGTATATTGAACGGCTTGCGTGGGCAGTGTGGCATCTTGAATTTGTTTGGCATTGATGCC
>JAYWHZ010000238.1:0-9500 GCA_043777395.1 Bacteroidota bacterium | reverse complement strand
CAAACCGTTTTACCAAGCATATCTACCACATCGATGCGTATGCTGCTGGCATTTTTACCATCAATCACCACCGAAAGATTGCTACGGGTTGGATTTGGATAAATATTCAAAATACCGCCTTTTTGGGTCGTATTTTCTATCCCAACCACGTTGGTATAGGCAAACGCACCGTTGTAGTCCACCATCTTCAAACGATAATAAACCATGCCTTTGGGTGCTTTGTCGTCCGTAAAATCGTAGCGATGCTGCATTTGCGTGTTGGTGGCTTTGGCTTTGCCAATGGTCTCAAACTCATTTAAACCAATCCGACGTTGTATCTCAAAATGCGACACACTTTCCTCTTCGGCTGTCATCCAATCCAAATTAATGCTGTTATCCTTGTCTTTTTGACCCTCAAACGCAATCAACTGAACAGGCATTGGCGTTGGCGACACACAGGCAGGCATGTTGATGGTAGCAGGCACTGTCGCTGGGCAACCATTGGCATCAGTTGCCACCACCGAGTAAGTCGTCGGTGCAGATGGATAGGCTTGGACAATTGCACCCGAGGTGCTTGTCAGTGCCGTAGCAGGAGACCAAGTGTAGGTAAATGGTCCAACGTTCGTTACGCCGCATTGTGTTCTGGCAACGCCCGTAGCCGTAAGCCTGATGTAGGACACACAGTTTGCCGCACTGGCAGGCGACATCGTTACAGTTGGAACAGGATAAACGGTTATCGTACGAGTGGCAGTGCGTGTGGTGGTATAGCAACCCGTGCAAGCATTCAAACTTGGATTGGCACTGTTGATGTTGTATGTTGCAACCATCGTTATGGTATAAACACCAGGGCTACTAAACGTTACAGCAGGCGACAGACCCGTAGTGTTGGCACCAAAAATTGGTGTGCCACTTACGGCTGTTGCAGGTGTGCTGTAATTGGTTACTGTAACAGATGCTGGTGGCGTGCAGCCTGCACCGCCTGTGGTCGCAAACGAATAAACCCAACTTGTAGGTTTTATGGTGCCTGTATAGTCGGTCGCATCATTGAAAGTGGCACTTTGACCCAAACAAAGGCTTGTTTTATTGGAAGTCAGGATAGCTGCCACGGGCACTGGGTTGAGGCATGCTTGCGAAGTGGGCAACAAACGTCGGCGAGGGCTATTGAGCATCACGGTGTGTGCTCTGGTCTTTTGGTCGTTTGTAAACATATACATACAAGCGTCGTTGGTGTAGTCCATGTAGTTCATCGTCATTTCACCAGTGGTATTTGCTGCACAAGCCCCTGTTTTGTAAGGATGTGTAAAACAACCACCAGCAGCAGGTTCATAATTGGCATCGCTATGAGGTGGTGTGTCGGCACAGAAGTCGCTGCTGGCACAGGTTGTTGCATCGCCCCAAATGTGCCGCAAGCCAAAGCAGTGTCCGACTTCGTGTGTAGCAGTTCTGCCTCTGTTGTAAGGTGCATTGCCTGCAGCCAAACCCACATTGTCGCCAAAAGCATTGTCGTCCATAACCGCACCAGCTGTAGTGCAGCCGGTTTCGACACCGCTAAGCCCTTGGAGACCAGAGGTAGAAGGAAAAGTCGCATAGCCCAAGATGCCTCCCGAAAGCGGAATAGACCACAAATTGAAATAAGAGTCTGCACACCAAATCGATGCGGCTTTGTAGGTATCGGCAGTGGCAGTACTTACGCCAGCTGCAGCCATACCTGTTTGGAGTCGGCGGTCGATGCCTGTTTCGGCAAGGACTGTTCCATCGGAATTTTTAATTTTTGCTAAACAAAACTGAATTTGAACATCAGCGGTAACGCCTGTCCAGATGGCAGGAACGCTACCAACATCGGTATTAAGTTTTTGAAAATCGAGGTTTAATCGATTGATTTGAGACTGCACTTGTGCCGCTGTGATATTGAATCCAGTGCCAACGGCTTGACCGCTGTGGTAAACGTGAACGACCACAGGAATGGTGTAGATGACGGCTGCTGTTCGTGGCGGTGCATTTTTGCGGTCTTTGGCGTCTTTAGCAATGGTGGCAGACATCCAGTTTTCGAAGTCTTGGTCGCTTTCGGCTAAGCCGAGTTCTTGCATTCTTCTGAGGTGTTCGGTGGCTGCACAGCGAATGACTTTGGTGAGCTCCGAGCGAGTCCTAGCTACATTGGGCGAAGGCGTATTTTGTGCATGAAGCATCACAGTGGATACGAGGCACAAGATGAAAAGTAAAAATGATTTACGCATACTTTTGTTATGGTTTAAATTTTAAATTTATGGTATTTAGTTTTGTAATAAAAAAATTCGGTCTGCCCAAGTGTACGACATCGACGTTGAACATTTGGGGTTTATTTGTACAAGAAATAAGAGGTAGGATACTTTGTTTGTAGATATTTTACTGAGTAATGAATAAAATTGAAACAAACTTGGATGCAAATATAATATTATTGTTGATTTATTTTTATTTTTTTGTAAAAAAGTTTATTTATCTCGTTTTGGTTTGGTGTTTTTGGAGTAAAACAAAAAAATCTTTCGGGAGTTTGATTGCCCAAAAGATTTTTATTAAAGTAGTTGGTTTTTTATGTTATTGTATCATCATTTTGATTGTTTCTCGGTTTTGGTTGCTTGTGATTTCGACCAAATAGAGCCCTTTGGCGTAGTTTTGGGTATCGATGGTTATCAAATGTTCTTGGTTTGGCGTTAGGTTTGCGGTCGAGATAGTGCCAACATTTTTGCCGTAGGCATCTGTGATGCGAATGGTTAGGGCTTGGTTTTGGGCCAATTGTATGGCAAGATTGGTGTTGTTGGCGTTGGTAGTTGGGTTGGGTTGCAGTTTCAAAATCCATTCGTTGCCTTTTGGTTCGATGGTCTGCTTGACGGTTTTGGACAATGTCTGTTTGCCGTCGTAGTCTATTTGTTTGAGGCGAAAGAGATAAGTGCCTGCCGAGAGTTGGTTGGTCGTAAAGTTGTAGATTTGGGTTTGGTTGCTCGTGTTTTTTCCTTTTACAAAACCTATTGTCTCAAAATCTTGGTCGGTGTCGAGTTTTTTCATTTGCATTTCAAAGCCTTTGTTGTTGGTTTCGTCGGTGGTTGCCCAATAGAGTTGTATGGTGTTTTGCGATTTGAGCCGAGCCGAAAAATCGATTAGATTCACGCTCAGCGGCACCGAAACAATAGGAATATTACAAAAAGCCAGCAGCCCGATGCCCCTGCTATTCACCACATAGCCCGAGGCGTTGCCTTGGTGTGCTTTGTAGGTCAAGCCCGTCGTAGCGGCAGCATTGCCCGATAGGGTCAGTTTTATTTTGTTTGGTGCCACAATGCTCACGTTGGTTACGGTGATTCCTGATGTGCCTTCTATCTTAAAATCGTTGTTGAATGCCGTTCCTACGATGGTCAGCGGGTCGGTGAGTCTCATGGTCATTAAGACTTCGTTTTTTGAGGCATTGGTAAACGTTACCGTGTTGTCGTCTATGTTTGGGGCTTCAATGTTTTGGATGGTAGGTCCTGTGGCATTATAAAAATCTCTTTGGGCAAGGTAAAAAGCCCTTTGTGCTAAGGTTTGGTTTCCGGTGTAGTTGTAGTGGCAGGTATCGGTGGCTATGCCGTTCATGTTTGCCGAGGTCGAAATGATTTCTACGTCGGCGTGTGTGTTGGCAAAGGTTCTTTGCACGTTGCGTAGGCAAGGTGTTGGGTCTATGGCGTAGCGTGTGCAGCCTTCATTGACCTGAAAGATATATACTTTTGTTAGGTTTGGGTAATCTATTTTCCAGTCGTTGCGTAGGGCTTCTAAGCCTGCGTAGTGTGTGGCAACGTTGCCATTGTCGCTTTCGCCTTGATAGTAGAGAATGCCTCTGACGTTATTTTTTACGCTGGCGTTGATGGTTCTGATGAGCAGTCGTCCGTAGTTGGTGCTGATGTCGGCGGGGTTGGCGTCGTTGCGTTGAAAAAAGTTTATCGTTTGCCCATAATCGGCACCATTGATGATGGCAACGGGTACGGCATAGGTATTTTTTATGAGCCTTGCAAACTTCAAACCCCATTGCCCAACGGCGTTGGCGGTATCGGCGAGTTTGTTGTCGCCGCTGGCTACATACCAGTTCATGTTGGTGGCGGTGTTGGTTGGGTTTATGCCTTTGAAACCATAGGTTCTGATGAAGGCATTTTTGTTTGTCGGGTTGGCTGCTCCGCCATATATTGCCCTTGCCGAGGCGTTTGATTGCCCTGCGATGAGATAGACATCGCCCGCCACGACGCTATCGGCGGTGGTGTTTGGCACGAGCGATTCGGTGGTGCCTGTTTTGGCAAAGAGTTGGTATTTGTAGTTGGCAGTATCGGCGGTCATGGTGTAGGCATAGGTAAAAAATGCTGAGCCTGCTGCGTAGTTGAGTTTGGTGGCTTGTCGGCTTCGGATTATGTTGTTTCTAAAGACTTTGAATATGAGTGAGTCGTAGCCTGCGGTTGTTAGTGAGCCACTTGCCACGACGGCGGCGGCGTTTGAGGCAATGGTTCGGGGATAGAGTTGGAGGGTTTTTGGGTAGCTGGTCAGCAAGGCGGTTTGGGCCGATGCCGAGCAGAGCATTAGGGTTGCATAGCAGGCGAGGCATAGCCTTTTTGTTGATGGTAGAATGTGTTTGGTGTTCATGGTTGTGAAATAAAATTGTTAAACTGTTTTGTTAATCAAATTGAAATTGGGACTAATATTGAAAGCAAAACTAATAAATAATTTATTGTTTCGGTCTACAAATTTTCTTAGCAACAATTGAGCCATTTTATTAAGTTTTATTCATCTAACCAAACGAAGCCTGATTTTTTGGGGTTAATACTTTTTTGACTATCTTTGCCACACTTTGTTTACCGCAGCACCAAACATGTTTAGAACCTCACAACCCATATATTCAAAAAAAATAGTAGTCCTAACCCTCATTGCCCTGCTATCTTGCGGGTCAAAATCGGTTTGGGGACAAGACAAAACCACCAAACTGACCACACAACAAGACTTTCCCGTTCTGTTTGGCATTCAATTTAAACCCTTGATAAACAACACATTAGCAACAATTTCGATGCCCTTTGTAACAAAAAATAACGTCTCGTTCGAGATACAGCGGCAAGGCGGCTACGCCTTAGGCATGACCATCAGAAAAGACCTATCCAAACGCTGGAGCATAGAAAGCGGCTTGGGCTTGATGAACCGAGACTATAACGTAGCCATGCGCCGCACCGACACCCCCGCCCTGAGCCGAGAAGCCACCATCAGAGTATTGGCATACGACCTGCCCGTGTCGGGTTTGCTCTATATCCGCTTGGGCGAACGCCTCTATACCAACGTGGCTTTGGGTACGATGCTCACGTTTTTTCCATCGGATTTGGCACAGCAGCAAGACAACTACACCAATCTATTTGTCCGAAACCGACGCATCATGCTCGGCGGCATAGCCAATATTGGACTCGAATACCGAACCGAAAAAAAAGGTTACTTCTATCTTGGGGCTTCCTACCAACTGCCCTTTGCCAATACCTATACCAGCCGATTGGCATACATATACCCAAACCAAACACGCCTCGAAACAGACCTCAAAGTTTATGGCGACTACCTAACCATAGACCTACGATACTTCTTTAATAACCCGCCAAAAGAAAAAGAAAAAAGCTATTGGATTGAAGACTAAAACAAATAAAAAACCATGTCCAAAATACAAGACCTCTCGGAAGAAGACAGACCAAGAGAAAAATTTTTGCAAAAAGGCAAACACACCCTCACCGACGCCGAACTACTGGCTATCTTGCTCGGGTCGGGATACAAAAACGTGTCGGCAGTAGATTTGGCACGCCTCATTCTCCAAAAAGCCAACAACGACCTCCATCAACTCGGACGGCTATCTGCACAAGAACTCACCAAAATAAAAGGCATCGGGCAAGCCAAAGCCCTGACCATCGCCGCATGTCTGGAACTGGGTAGGCGACGAAAAGAGCAAGAACGAACCCAACAAACCCAAATAAAATGCTCGAACGATATTTTTGAATATGCCCGACACGCCTTTCAAGACCTGACACACGAAGAATTTAGAATCCTGCTCCTGAACC
Source organism: Bacteroidota bacterium (assembly GCA_043777395.1). Classification (GTDB taxonomy): domain Bacteria; phylum Bacteroidota; class Bacteroidia; order UBA7662; family JAYWHZ01; genus JAYWHZ01. Next base: position 3,450 of record JAYWHZ010000238.1, on the reverse strand, counting down.
AAGCCAACAAAGTCATTCAAAACGAACTCATCAGCAAGGGCGGCGTAGCTGGCACAGTAGCAGACCCCCGAATTATACTCAAAAACGCCATCTTATACCAAGCATCGGCACTGATACTGATGCACAACCACCCATCGGGAAACCTCAAACCCTCGGAGGCTGACCAACAACTCACCACACGCATAAAACTGGCTTGTGCTTTGTTTGATGTACGCCTACTCGACCACGTGATATTTGCCGACGAAAAATATTTTAGCTTCGCCGATGAAGGGTTAATCTAAAATTAAATAAAAAAATCTAAACAATAAACCCTTCGTAGCCCTTTATTAGATGTTAGTGATTTAAGCTGTTTAAACTTTTGGCTATAAAAGGCAAAATAGCTAATTTGTGTTATTCCCCTCCTTGGAGGGGTTAGGAGTGGTTCAAGGTCATTGAGGGCTTGATGCGTAATCTCTAACCCGTAAAATGAGATTTATTCAAATTTATTAATCAAAATTAAAAAGTTTAAACAACCTCATTATTAATTGAGGTCTAAACAAAAAAAATGTAGTAAATTTGCAAGCTATATTAAAAATTATAAGCAACTGTCAAGGAATCAAACAGAACCATTCCTAAAAATAATTTTACCAACAAAACACATCAACTTACACAACACAAACATCTACATACATGGACATCAAACCGGGAAATCTATTAGCAACCCTCAACACACCCGAAGACCTTCGCCAACTCCAACCCGAACAACTCGAAGAAGTCAGCACACAACTCCGACAATACATCATCGATTTGGTATCGGTCTATGGCGGGCATTTTGGAGCAAGCCTCGGCGTGGTAGAACTAACCGTAGCCCTGCACTATGTATTCAAAACACCCTACGACCAAATCGTATTTGATGTGGGACACCAAGCCTACGGACACAAAATCCTGACGGGTCGAAGAGATACTTTCTATACCAATAGAGTTTACAAAGGGCTGAGTGGTTTCCCAAAACGCAGCGAAAGCCCTTATGACACCTTCGGCGTAGGACATTCATCGACCTCCATATCGGCAGCGTTGGGCATGGCGGTCGCCTCACGCCTCAAAAACGAAAAAGACCGACAACACATTGCCATCATCGGCGATGGTGCCATGACCGCAGGACTTGCCTTTGAGGGATTGAACCACGCAGGCGTAGAAAACTCTAACCTATTGGTCGTTCTCAACGACAACTGCATGTCAATAGACCAAAACGTGGGGGCATTAAAAGAATACCTGACCGATATTACGACCTCTGGAACCTACAACAAGGTCAAAGACGAAATATGGAAAATACTCGGCTCACTAAGCAAATTTGGTATCAATGCACAACAAATAGCCTCCAAAATAGAACACGGCATCAAATCGGCTCTCCTCAAACAAGGCAACCTATTCGAGTCCTTAAATTTTAGATACTTTGGACCCATAGACGGACACGACGTGAACCACCTCGCCAAAGTACTTGAAGACCTCAAAAACATACCAGGTCCCAAAATATTGCACTGCGTAACGGTTAAAGGCAAAGGGTTCCCATTGGCAGAAATAGACCAAACCAAATGGCATGCACCCGGATTATTTGACAAACTCACAGGCGAAATCTACAAACCCAGCAACACCAAACCACAGCCACCAAAATACCAAGACGTATTTGGGCATACCATCGTAGAACTTGCCCGCCAAAACGAAAAAATCGTGGGCATCACGCCCGCCATGCCCTCAGGCTGCTCACTCAACATCATGATGGCAGAAATCCCAGAACGAGCATTCGATGTGGGCATTGCCGAACAACACGCCGTAACGTTTGCCGCCGGGCTTGCCACACAAGGCATGATCCCGTTTTGTAACATCTACTCTTCGTTTATGCAGCGTGCCTACGACCAAGTGGTACACGATGTAGCACTCCAAAACCTACAAGTCATATTCTGTCTCGACAGAGGCGGTATGGCAGGTGCCGACGGACCAACACACCACGGGGCTTTTGATTTGGCTTACTTCCGATGTATCCCAAACATGGTAGTCTCGGCACCACTCAACGAACAAGAACTCCGAAACCTGATGTACACCGCTACCAAACACGAAGGTGCTTTCTCTATCCGCTACCCCAGAGGCGAAGGCGTAATGGTGAATTGGCAAACGCCCTTCGAACTGTTGGAAATCGGTAAAGGACAAAAGATAAAAGACGGTACAGACGTTGCTATCCTGACCATTGGCACCATAGGAAACTTCGCCATCGATGCCTGCAAATCCCTTGCCCAAGAAGGCTACAACCCTGCTCACTACGATATGCGTTTCGTAAAACCAATAGATGAAGCCATGCTACATGAGGTTTTTGGTCGTTTTGATAAAATAATTACCGTAGAAGATGCTTGCATCATGGGTGGAATGGGCAGTGCCGTACTCGAATTTATGGCAGATAAGGGCTACGCCGCAAAAGTAAAAAGACTGGGCATAGAAGACCGATTTGTAGAACATGGCACACAAGCCGAACTCTACAAAGAATGTGGCTACGATGCCCAAAGCATTGCCGATGCAGTGAAAGAATTGGCACAAAAATCGGAGTTTGCAAACTTGTTGAAATAAAAATCTGTTGGGGTACAGTTTTTTATAAGTGTTTTAATGAATTGATTTGATACATGAGCCAAAATTGAGCAGCCAAGTCATGTTACGCTTTTGGATAATCAAAATAAGGGCTTCGCAATCGGTTCTTTGCCATCGGAAATGCCCTGAGCATAGCCACAAAATGGCAAAAAAACAGCAAAATATTTGATGAATAACTTAACCATTGCCTAAAATTTTAAAACGTTAAAATATGTGAAAATAATTTTGGTTAATGATTTCTCAAGGTTGTTTTTTATCTCTGAGTTTGTAGAGTTTGAGCGTTTGAGGAAGGGTGTAGGTGAGGCTGAATGAAATCGTCCTGAAAACGAGAAAATAAGGCTCGTATCCATTACGCATCTGGGTAGATGGGTCGTAAATAAAACTAAAAAGTTGATATTTGGCATCTCCAATACGTTCGCCCATGGCAAAACTAATAATGGCATTTATGGGATTGCCATCGAAATAGTAAGAACCATTTAGGGTCAGTTGCCCTTTTTTTTTGAAGTCTTTGTTGAAAGATAGCCCTATTCGAGTGTTGGTTACTTGCGAGCCGTAGTACATATTCTTAATAGTGAGCAAGCGGTGGATGTTTGGAGCTATTTCTACTACTTCGTATATTTTTTCTATTTCGGCTGGTCCATAACCCGAACCCAGCACAAATGAATTTGTTGGCTTTCGATAAAGTCGCTCTAAGCCGATGTAGGGGGTGAGTTGCCAACCGCCAGCGGCGGTTTTGAGTGTATTGAAATAAAAATCGGCGGTCAGGGAATTTCTGTTAAAATTGAGTTTGCTTTCGACCCGCTCTGGATAGCGACCAAATAGGGTATGATAATACAA
>JAYWHZ010000237.1:0-2786 GCA_043777395.1 Bacteroidota bacterium | reverse complement strand
TTTGCTTGCTATCTCGTTGTGTGTTGTGGCTGTGAAAGCAGCAAAAGTTTTGTAAATTAATTGAAAAATATTTTTATTTATTTTTGCCTGCTCATGTGATTTATCTCCAATGCCTAACCTTAAAAATGTAGCCTTTTAGAGTCCAAAAAATTTGAAAAAATGGATACAAAATATCAAGTATTGGAATATAAAAAAGAAGTCTATTTTCTTTGAGTTTCAACGCCGCCGCCCCAATGCTTACCCAGCGAAGAGTCGAGATAGCACCCAAAACAGCAAGCAAAGTCAGCTTCAAAACCCAATTTTTGATGATAAACACACCAATCAAACCCAAAACGGGCAACAAAACCCAACTCCAAAATGATATATTAATCCAAAATAAACTATGCCAAGTATAAAATTTTGACGACGAGGTGTGGCGGCTCTTTTGTTCAAACCAAGTCCCAAAAGTGGTTTTGGGTAGCGAAACCGTGTGCGAATCTTCACCAATGGCAATGGCTACATTCGTTTTGGTGGCGTTTTGCTGCACAAACAAATCGTCGTCGCCAAACTTATCTATCTGCTGTTTTTTGCTCGAAAAACCTTTATTTTTTACAAATAATTCTTTTTTGTACGACAGATTTCGCCCCACACCCATATATGTATTGCCCGATAAAGCCATCGAAAAATAGTTTAAAGCAATAAAAAGGGTGTCAAATTGAATGCAATAATTGACCAGCGTCGGGCGTTTTTCGTAAGTGCCGTAGCCCAACACAATTTCGGTATTCGGCGCGTTATAAGCCTGTTGCATCGCCGTTATCCAGCCGTTCGACTTGGGAATGCAGTCGGCATCGGTCAGCAGCAATATCTCGTTTTTGGCACGTTTGATGCCCAAACTCAACGCAAATTTTTTGCCCGTCGTCTTGATGTGTTCTTGCATCAAATTGACCACTTGCAAGCGTTCGTTGGTCTTAAAAGCATTGAGAACATCGATAGAATCATCGACAGAAGAATCGTTGATGACCACGACCTCAAAATTTTCATGCGACTGATTGAGCCAGTTTGGCAAATGGGAATCCAAATTTTTTTCCTCATTTTTGCATGCAATAAGCACCGAAACGCCTTGTTCAAACCCGTTTTGTGTCGCCTTTTCTTCTTTATAAAACAAAAACTTAAACCAAAAAAATAAGATGTAAATCAATTGACTCAACCCAACCATAACAAACAAACAGACAAACACCAACTTGACAAAAGATAAAAACATTGACTTTTTAAAAATTTATTAAAGATTATTTAGTTATTTTGCATAAAATATAAAATACATACAAAATGAAATTTGAACTTTTGGGCAAAGATACACAATCAAACGCAAGGGCAGGCAAAATAACCACAGACCACAACGAAATTCTAACACCCATTTTTATGCCCGTCGGTACGGTCGGCTCTGTCAAAACCATTCACCAACACGAACTCACCAACGACATTAAGGCTCAAATCATCTTGGGAAACACTTACCATCTCTATCTGCGACCCCAACTCGATATTCTGGAAAAAGCAGGCGGATTGCACCAGTTTATGGGCTGGAAAGGCAGCATGCTCACCGACAGCGGCGGCTACCAGGTGTTTTCGCTCGCCAACAACCGCAAGATAACCGAAGAAGGTGTCATGTTTTATTCACACATCGACGGCTCAAAACACCTCTTCACACCCGAAAAAGTCATGGACATTCAGCGAACCATCGGGGCAGACATCATCATGGCTTTCGATGAATGCACGCCTTATCCATGCGACTACACATACGCCAAAAACTCGATGCACCTCACACACCGATGGCTCAAACGCTGCGTCGATAGATTTGACCAAACACCACCAAAATATGGCTACCAACAATCCCTTTTTCCCATCGTTCAAGGCTCTACATACCGAGACCTACGCACCCAATCAGCCGAATATGTAGCCGCATTGGGCAGAGAAGGCAATGCCATTGGCGGACTGAGCGTTGGCGAACCCGCCGAAATGATGTACGAACACTGCCAATTGGTCTGCTCCATATTGCCCAAAGACAAACCTCGATACCTCATGGGCGTTGGAACGCCTGCCAATATCCTCGAAAACATTGCCTTGGGCGTAGATATGTTCGACTGTGTGCTGCCCACACGCAACGCCCGACACGGCATTTTATACACCAAAAACGGCATCATAAACATTAAAAATGAAAAATGGAAAGCAGATTTTTCGCCCATAGATGCCACAAGCGACCTGCTTGCCGACCAAAACTACACGAAAGCCTATTTGAGACATTTGTTTAAGGCTGGCGAATTTTTGGCGGCTCAAATTGCTTCGCTACACAACCTGCATTTTTATCTTTGGCTTGTGGGCGAAGCAAGAAAACATATTTTGGCTGGTACGTTTTGTCAATGGAAAAATGAAATGGTGCCAAAAGTCGAACAGCGACCATAAGAAAAAATCCAAAACCAAGCCAAAAACTTTATACCAGTTTATAATTTTTTCCCGGAATGGCTTGTATGATGTTTTTAAATTCCATCGCCAGCAAAACGCTTGCCAACTCCCCAATATCGAGGTTTGTTTTGTTTGATAAGAACTCTACGCTTTGGACTTGGCTTGTTTTCAAGGCATCATAAATCATTTCTTCTTGCGGGGTGAGTTCCAAAAATAGTTTGGGTTGTCTTTGCTTTGTTTGGTTTGGCTCGTCCCAATTCATCAGTTTGAGCAGGTCGTTGCCGTTGGTTATCAGGTGTGCTTTGTTGTTTTTGATGAGGCTGTTGCAGCCTTCGGAGCTCGGGTCGTTT
>JAYWHZ010000236.1:0-2789 GCA_043777395.1 Bacteroidota bacterium | reverse complement strand
ATTGGCACTGGTGGTGGTCGAAAACATCAACCAATACAAAGCCCAAAAAGAAGAAGACCTCAAAAACAAACGTCAGAAAAACACGGCAAGCAATCAATTTTTAGAACGTGATTAACAAAGATAATAAATACCTCTTTTGGGGTTTGGGTTCAGCCGCTTTGTTTGTGGTGTTGAGTTTATTGGTGTTGATTTACGATGGCGGCTACCTGTTTCTGACGGTTCCCTTTGCGTTGTGGGTCGTCTATTTTGCGTTTACGTCTATGGATAAAGTCCTGCTGATTGTGATGGGTTTTACGCCGCTGTCGTTTCTATTAAACTTAGCCGACTCCTACGGCTTTGCCATTGCCTTGCCTACCGAGCCTTTTTTGTTTGCCATGATGTTTTTGTTTTGGGTTAAAGTGTTTGTCGAAGGCAAATTTGACAGCAAAGTCCTCAAACACCCTGTTACGGTTGCTATACTTGCTTTTATGGGTTGGATGTTTTTTTGCATCTTGCCAAGTTCAAACCCGTTTGTCTCAACCAAATTTTTTGTCTCACACGTTTGGTTCATCACCTCCTACTATTTTTTGGGAACACAGGTTTTTAAGGTCTCATTCAAGAATATCAATTATTTTTTGTGGCCCTACTGCACCTCTTTAAGCATTGTGGTCATCTATGCCTTGATTCGACACAGCCAAGAAGACTTTGCACAGCTGCTTGCCACGTGGGTCGTGCGTCCGTTTTTTCTCGACCACGGCGTTTATGGCGCTGCACTGGCGTTTGTAGTGCCTTTTTTGATTATCAACCTCATCAACTCAAAGACTTTTCACCAAAAACCACTCAACAATATCCTCATCTCGTCTATACTCGTGATTTTGATTTTAGGTATTGTCTTTTCATATACCAGAGCGGCATGGGTCAGTTTGGCTGCTGCCTTTGGCATGTATGTTTTGCTGGTCTTGAAGGTGAGTTTTAGAGGTTTGTTGGTTATTGTGGCGTTGGCTGCCTCGACGGCACTTTATTTTGGCGACGAAATATACCTAAAAATGCAGGGCAACAAAACAAAATCCAACGACGATTTTGCCGAACACGTGCAGTCTATTGGCAATGTTCGCAACGACGACTCGAACCTCGAGCGTCTCAACCGCTGGGATTGTGCTTGGAGTATGTTCAAAGAACGCCCTTTGTTTGGCTGGGGTCCGGGCATGTATCAGTTTGTGTATGCCCCATTTCAAAAACCCGAAAACAGAACCAAAATCAGCACCAACATGCACGACGTTGGCGGCGTACACAGCGAATATCTGGGTCCGCTCTCCGAAACAGGACTGATCGGGCTAATCACTTTTTTGGTCATGGTCGGTGCCATCGTCAGCACGGGCATGCGGGTTTACTACACCGCCCAAACCCGATTGATACAACTCGTGGCACTCTCTTGCCTGCTGGGCATGGTTACTTACCTGACGCATGGTTTTCTGAACAACTACCTCGATTCGGACAAGACGTCTTCGCTCTTTTGGGGTTTTGCGGCTATTTTGGTGGTGTTAGATGTCTATTTTAATAAAAGAGAAAACAGGTCAAATCAATAAACCTTTAGGGTTTCGGCAGCCAAAACATCAGCGGCTACCAAGTTTTTCTTAGATTAATTCATTTTCGCCTTCGTCTATTGCTACTCCAAGTCTTGTGGCGTATCGTTCAAATCATTTTTAAATTGGGTGCCAACCACATCTTCAAACAAGCAATATTGGGCAATGTAGCTCACGGGAGCTGTAATAAGAATGCCAATACACAACGCCAACAGTCCCAAAAAATTGAGCAAAAACGTGGTCAAGAAAAACAAAACTATGCCCCAAAAATTTTTTTGAGCCAGTAGTTGGCTCGCTTTTAGGGCATCGGTAGCCGAAAAATCGTGAAACCAAACAAAATATGGGGCAAAAAAGTAGAGTACCGAAACAAACACAGCACCAACCATAAACACACCCGCACCCAAAATGAGCGATTTGTTGTTTAACAAAACTTGCATCTCTTCGAGATTTTGTGGGTTGATGGTGGCTAAGTCCTGCAAATTGTCCGATAAAGCAAGCGGCACACCAATGCAAACCAAAGCCAACACAATGATAATGCCAACCATAATGAGGTATGCAAGCAACAAAGGCACGAATTTTTGAAACCCGTCAAAAAAATTATTGAAAACATAAGGCTGCCCTTTGTCTATCTTTTGGGCAACGATGGCGGGTGCAATAGCCAAAACAGGTGCAAAAATAATGCTCAAAAAATTGCCCAAAACAGGGATAACACTCGCAAGCAAGGAGATAAAAACATTGACAAACATAAAACCTATAAAAAAAGCAGGTTCTTTTTTAAATATTTGCCATGCTCGGCTGAGGTATTGCTGGATTTTTAGCTCGTAGCCTTGCACTAATAGCTGGTCAAAGTGTGTTTTGAGTGGGTTCATTGGTTGGTTATTTTTAAGGATTGATGGCGATTTGGGAAACACAAAGCCGTGTTAAAATCAGGATTTAGATGGTTGAATTAGATTGGGTCTGTGCAGACAAATCTACGATTATTTATTAAAAAAATGGTATATTTGCAAGTTTTAACCAAAAAAGTTGAATTATTATTTGGTTGATTGTTCAAAAAAAGCTTCGGCTAAGGTTTTATTTTTTTAATTTTTAGTAATATCAATGCGATTAAAAACATTAGAGGTCAAGGGATTTAAGAGTTTTGGCGATAAAGTCATCATCAATTTTAACGAAGGTGTTACGGGCATTGTGGGTCCGAACGGCTGCGGCAAATCCAACGTGGTCGATGCG
>JAYWHZ010000235.1:0-2797 GCA_043777395.1 Bacteroidota bacterium | reverse complement strand
CCCTGCCAATTGGATAGAGTAAACGCCCAATTAAAACTCATGCCTTACGTGGTCGTAAACAGATGCAATGACTGCACCAAAGACCCTAACTACAATATTACAATAACGCAAGACCAGAACACCCAAAAAATCGACCTCAACGGCATTGCATTAGGTTTCTACCTCGTAGAACTCGGAGCCAATAACCAAACCATCAATGTTCAAAAACTCAATGTATTGAAGTAATAACACAAAGTCATTGTGAGTAAGGTCATTGAGCGTAGCCAAAATGACAACCAAAACGGCTACAAACCGATAAAATTATGCCTTTAACAAAAAATGTGTTAAATATATTTGAAATCTGAATTAAATTTGTAGTTTTGAGACCAATTTTATGTAACCAATTTTTATCCCAACAAATCAAAAAAACAATCCATCAAGATGAAACATTTTTTATTTGCCTTCCTAAGCATTTTTGTGTTCAACAATCTGGCTGCCGCACAGTCGCCTATCTCGATTACTTCTACTGATATGCCTGCCGTTACCGACACGTTTCGCTACAGTGTGGCTTCGCCTTTGGGCTTCGATGTGTCGCAGACGGGTGCCAACCAAACCTGGAATTTTGCCACTTTGATGCCCATAAGGCAGGCTTTGGCAGAGTATAAACGGGGTTTGCAAACGCCATATAGCGTCTTGTTTGGGTTCAATGCCTACGGTTTGAAGATTGCCGATACGCTGGGTTTTCAAGGCACAAACGTAACAAATGTATATGAATTTTATAATAACACCGCCGCAAAATTTGAAACGGTTGGGGTCGGACTGACATTTATTTTTCCCATTCCAAGCCTAAACACCGACCGAGACGAGATTTATCAGTTTCCACTGAACTATTTGGACAGAGATAGCTCGACCTTTGCAGTGAGTTTTTCGCTCTTGGGCAACACGCTCAAACGCAAAGGCTATCGAATTAATAAAGTTGATGGCTGGGGAACCATCACCACGCCTTTTGGTGCTTTCCCTTGCGTCAGGGTCGAGAGTTATATCGACGAGATAGACTCGGTTTCGGTTAGTGGCAACACCTTTGGCATCAATATCAGGCGAAAAGAATACAAATGGTTAGCCAAAAACGTCAAGATACCCATTTTGCAGGTCGATGGTGCCATTGCCAACGATGCTTTTACAGTAAACTCGGTGCGTTATAGGGACAGTTACCGCTCCACAATTGGAATTAGGGAGACAAATCAAGGTCTTCCAAATCATTTTAGTGTGTCGGCTTTCCCCAATCCCATTGCCAATGAAACGCTCTTGCTGGTGTTGAATACGCAAAAAAGTGGTGTTTTTGGGATTGAAATCAAGGATATATCAGGTAAAATCGTTTATCAAAACACCCCTCAAACGTATATGATTGGCGAACAGTTTATTTCTATTGATTTTAAAAACCAATCGAAGGGAATTTATTTTGCAACCATCAAGAGCCAAGGCGAGACATTTGTACAAAAATTTATTAAAGAATAAAAATAGCATGCCAACACTCCAAACGAGGCAACATTAAAACGGTTTGTCTCGTTTTTTTTTGATTGATGGCACTTTAAATTAAAAAATATTTTTTTGAATAATGAATAAAAACTTTTATCACTTTTACAACGACAACACACAACGCCAGATAACAAACCAAAAAATCACCCCTTCGCCTTAGAAAACACACATTCCACATTTTTAGATTTAGATTTAAACCATTCATTATCAATACCTTAAAATATAAAATGAAAAATGAAAAATCTAACTCATGGTACTCAAATCCTAATATTCCCCTCCTTTGGAGGGGCAAGGGGTGGGCTTTAATGAAACAAATGCCAACACATTTGAAATTGACCTCACCGAATTTCAGCAAGTCATCTACTTTTTAAACATCAACGGCTATAAATCGGTGAAGTTAGTCAGGTAAAATCAATAATCCTTGAAGGTTTTAAAAACGCTTAAAGGATTATTTTTAAATTTGGAAATCTGAAAAAGCAAAAGTATAATTATTTGTAATAAATTTGGGTCAAGCCATACGAATGTATCAACATAAAAACCAAGAAATACGCCGTGAAAAAAATATTTGCACTGATTATTGCCCCGATACTTTTGTTTTGTAACGCCAATTTGCAAGCCCAAACCAAAGATATATGGACTCTAAAACGCTGTATCGACTATGCGATAGAACACAACATTACCGTAAAACAAAGCGAGTTGGCTTTGGATTTGGCTCAAACAAACCTCACACAATCGCAGCTCCAGCGGCTGCCAAACGTCAGTGCTTCGGTCAATGAAAACTTTAACTTTGGGCGGTCTATCAATCCATTTACCAACGTGTTTGAAAACCGACAAACGGGTACAACGGCATTGGCACTCAACGGCAGCTGGATTATTTTTAATGGTTTTCAGGTGCAAAACAACATCAAACAAGGTCGATTTAATTTTTTAGCCAACGAAAAAGACCTGCTCACAACCAAAAATAACATCGGATTGGCAGTCGCCAATGCTTATCTGAACGGTATTTTTACGCAAGAACGCCTCCAAATAAGCCTAAACCAGATAGAAGCAAGCAAAACACAAGTCGATAGAATACAAAAACTGGTTGCCGCTGGGGCTTTGAGCCAAGACAACCTCCTAAACCTCAAAGCACAACTGGCCAACGACGAACTCAACGCCACCACAGCCGACAACCAACGCCAACTTGCACTCCTAAACCTACAACAACTCTTGCAAATAAAATACGACCCCAATTTTGAAATCGATGCCATCGCCCAAGACATCGGCTCGCAAGAAAGACCCA
>JAYWHZ010000234.1:0-2798 GCA_043777395.1 Bacteroidota bacterium | reverse complement strand
CGATCTAGGCGTTTTTCGTTTACGCAGTAGCCCTCCGAATAGATGATAATCTTGGCGTTTTGGGTCTCAAAAAAATGAAAACACGCCTCAAAAGTATCTTGATTTTTGATGACATTGCCCACGCCCTCTTCTTTTCTATAAATGGGTAAAACCAAAATATTTTGCAAAAAAGCCGCTACTTTCTTGTTTTTAAAGGCATCGCCCCGTGCCAGTTTATATAATTTTTGGTCGTAACAAACGCTCATCAACACGCCTTCCATAAACGCATTGGGGTGGTTGGCGGCTATCAACACGGGTTTGTCGGGCAAAATATGGTCGGCGTTGGTCCAAAAAATGCGTTTATAATACACCCTCAAAGCGATTTTTACTAAGGGCTGCAGGCGGTTGTGAATCACACTCATGGTCTATACCGTTGCCGATTTTTTAGGGGTTTGTCGCATTGTTTCAATCACTTGGCTGCGTTGGGTTGTCAATATTTTTTTTATCGGTTTGGACAAATTTGCAAATCGCCATTTTTCACCGCTGTCTTGCCATATCTCATAATAAAAACAAGAAAAAACCGCCAAACCAACGAGCGTTATGCCCAACAAAAAACCCATTTTCCAATGGACAAACACACCCACGACGAGCAACATCAAATAATAAAACAAATTGACGGTATTGAAGACACACCACAGCACCGAAGCAAAAAACTCGGGTCTACCATTCATAATCCTAAACTTGGGCATGACCAATCGGGTGAGCAAGATGGGCAAGCCATGAAGCACGATAGCCAATGCAAAAAAAGGCATGCCAGCATACAAAAACAGATTTTGGATAAACGAAAAAGGTTGGTTTTTGACCCCAAAATCGGTCAAATTGTGGCTTTCGAGTGTCTTCAAATAGCGATTCAGATGCGTTTTCTCCTTGTCGTGTTCTATGTTGTTTAGGGCTTGCTGGTGTGCTTTGAGGTAGATGCCTTGCCGGTCGTCGATTAATATTTTGTTGAAATAGGTCTGCCGTTCGGGCAATTCGTTTCTGAAAATATCGAGCCGCAGCTCTGCTATCTCGTCGTTTTCGGGTTTTTTGACCAAAATCATGTGTTCTTCCAAACGCATTTTGAGGTCTGTCAAAATCAATTCAATCAGTTGATTGTCGGTCAGGTTGGCGTTGTTTTGGATATAATTTTTTATGTTGATGGGTTGGTTGGCTTGCAGCAATATTTCTTTTCTAAAACGGGTTTCATAGGTAAAATTGACGCTCATCGGCACAATCTCAAGGTCCAAATCATGTTCTTTGACGGCTTTGATAGCCAGCCAGCCGATGCCTTTTTTGAGTTCACGCAGCCGACGTTCTATTTTTGTGATGCCTTCGGGAGCCATTTCCAGATGGGCATTTTCAGACTTGAAAGCGGCATACAAACCTGCGTAACTCACCTCGTTTTTGTGTTTGCTGCCCTCGATTTCGCCTATCGAATAGACCGGAAGAGCCTTGATGTGTCTCAAAAATGCGTCGCCAATCTTTGAATGAAAGGCATCGCCTCGGGTCAAAAAATGCAAGGGTTTTTGGTGAATTTTCCAACTCAGATACAGCAAAATGCCAGGTTCCATAACTGCATTGGGGTGATTGATGGCAAGAATGGTCGGTTTGTTTTTGTTCCAAAAATGAAAATTAGTGGTGTGAACACGTCGATACCACAACACCAGAGCAGGTAAAAAATATAGACGCAAAAAAAAATAGACCATCTAAAACACACTTAATCGACTGCAAAAGTACACAATATTTTAAGCGTTTCATCAAAAAACTTGCGTGCCAATGTTAAGTAAGTGTTAAGTTATCAACAACAACGTAAAAATACCACCCCATTGATGTAATTTTGCCCTTTAGTGCTTCAAGTTTATCCCTCTTTTTAATTTAATGCCAACACCATCGGATTTTATGCTTGTTCGCCATCTTTATTATATCCACAACCAAGACCAATAAATATGTTTGGATTAGACCCTACTTTAACAATATTACTCGTTTTATGCCTCTTTGTGGCTTTTGGTTTCGAGTTTGTCAATGGTTTTCACGACACCGCCAATGCCGTCGCCACGGTCATCTACACCCATTCGCTCAAACCGCAGCAAGCCGTCGTCCTTTCGGGCATCACCAACGCCATTGGGGTCTTGCTGGGCGGCATCGGTGTGGCAATGGGTATCGTCAATTTGTTGCCAATCGATATTTTTCTCTCCGCAAACGTCTATGACAACGCCGCAGTGGTCTTGGCAATATTACTCACGGCTATCTCTTGGAACCTATTCACTTGGTATCTGGGCATTCCTTGTTCGAGTTCTCACACCTTGATAGGGGCTATCTTGGGCGTTGGATTGGCTTATTCGATGCTTCCTGGACAGACGTTTGGCAATGGCGTAAACTGGAAAAAAGCAGAAGAAATCGGGCTTTCATTGCTCATTTCGCCAATGGTCGGCTTCTTAATTACCATCTTGCTCATGTTTGTGTTAAAACAAATATTTAAGAAAAAACATGAGATATTTCAAGAACCCAAAAAAGATAAAAAACCCCCTTTCTGGGTGCGTCTCTTGCTCATATTCACCTGCACAGCAGTCAGTTTTGCACACGGAAAAAACGATGGACAAAAAGGCGTTGGGCTTATCATGCTTATCTTAATTGCCATTGCTCCCACTTATTTTATTTTAAATAATGAAACGGATTTGAAAGATTTTAAATATAACCTCTCTACCATTCAACAAAAACTGCCTACCACAGTTGCCCAGCCAAACCCGACAAACCTCCAAGATACTCTGCTGTTCGATGGC
>JAYWHZ010000233.1:0-2807 GCA_043777395.1 Bacteroidota bacterium | reverse complement strand
TTAAAAGTATTAAAAAATGGCTGAAATAGCATTTAAAGAGCTTCAGACCCAGCTAAAGTCTAAAAAATATAAGCCAATCTATCTGCTTCAAGGCGAGGAATCTTTTTTTATTGATGCCATAAGCGACACCATAGAGCAGACTGTTTTGTCGGAAGACGAACGTGCCTTTAACCAAACCATCATTTATGGGCAAGACACAGACGTGTCGGCACTGGTGGGCATGGTCAAGCGGTTTCCGATGCTCTCGCAGCACCAAGTCGTGATAGTAAAAGAAGCCCAACAACTCAAAAACATTGAGCATTTGGAGGTTTATTGTGCCAAGCCACTCGTTTCTACAATCTTGGTGTTGTGTTATAAAAATGGGACGATAGACAAGCGAAAAAAAATATTTAAAGCATTGATGGATAATGGATTGGTGCTAAATTCGGAAAAAATAAAAGACTACAACACGCCCCGATGGATAGAAGAATACGTTGCCACGATAGCACTCAAAATGAACTCAGAATCGTCACAACTACTCGCCGATTTTTTGGGCAACGACCTCACAAAAATAAGCAATGAACTCAAAAAAATAAAAATAAACCTACCCCAAAACGCCGAAATAACCACATCGGTAATCGAAAAATATGTTGGCATAGATAGAAACTACAACGTGTTTGAACTCCAACGCGCCATCACGGTTAGAGACAAAGCCAAAGCATTTGAGATTGTAAATTACTTTGCCAAAAGCCCCAAAGCAGCCAATTTTGCCATTCAGCCTTGCATTGGATTGCTCTATACCTATTTTTCAAAAATATACCAACTCTACCACCTCGAAGACAAATCGACCCAAAACCTGACCAAACTATTCAATACAGGCAGCCAATACATCATAAAAAGTTATATCCAAGCCGCACAATACTACTCTTATAAACAAACCCAAAATGCCATTTTTTTGCTGCTCGAATACGATCTCAAATCCAAAGGCGTAGCCAATGCCAACGTCGAAGAAGGCGAACTCCTCAAAGAATTGGTATTCAAAATCATGAGGCAACAATAAAATATGCTGAAATATCAAACTTTTTTTGTGCTTTAAAATATTTTTCTTGCATATATCCAAGCAATGTTATACTTTTGTAGCCTAATCGTATGCAAGCATACTATATGTAAGCATAACACCAACATCAAATCTTAAACATCCAACACACCATGCAATTACTCGAAAAAACAACCCTCAAAGGAGGCGAATTTTTAATCAAAGAAACACTTGCCAACGACGTTTTTATTCCCGAAGAATTTAGCGACGAGCAGAAAATGATTGCCCAAACCTGCTACGACTTCGTCAAACAAGAAGTGTGGACTCGCCTCAACGATATCGACAACATACACCAAAACCCAACCCTAATGCCCGAACTCATGCGAAAATCAGGCACGCTGGGCATGCTCGGCACCTCCATACCCGAACAATATGGCGGCTTTGGCATGAGCTTCAACACCTCAATGCTCGTAGCCGAAGCCGTAGGTGGCGGACACTCATTTGCCGTGGCACTCTCCGCACACACAGGCATTGCAACGCTACCAATCTTATATTATGGCAACGAAACACAAAAACAACACTACCTCCCAAAACTCGCCTCAGGCGAATGGATTGGCTGCTACTGCCTGACCGAACCCGACAGCGGCTCTGATGCCAACGCCGCCAAAACCACCGCAACACTCAACACCCAAGGTACACACTACGCCATCAATGGACGAAAAATGTGGATAACCAACGGCGGATTTGCCAACATACTCATCGTATTTGCCCGAATAGAAAACGATAAAAACCTCACCGCTTTTATCCTCGACAACACCATGAAAGGCATATCCATGAACCCCGAAGAACACAAAATGGGCATCAAAGGCTCATCAACACGACAAATATTTTTTGACAACGTGTCGGTACCCATCGAAAATATGCTCTCCACTCGGGGCAATGGATTCAAAATAGCCGTCAATATACTCAACATCGGTCGCATAAAACTCGGTGCAGCCGTGTTGGGCGGCATGAAACGCTGCCTCGACTTAGCAACCAAATATGCCAACGAACGCTCCCAATTTGGACAAACAATTGGCAACTTTGGTGCCATAAAACACAAACTGGGCGAAATGGCAACCCGAACTTGGGTTACAGAAGCCACCATGTATAGAGCAGGGCAAAACATAGACGATGCCTTCAACGCCATGGTAGCAAGAGGCATCGAGGTCAATGAAGCAAAACTCAAATCGGTAGAACAATTTGCCATCGAGTGTGCCATCGTCAAAGTTCACGCCTCCGAAGTGTTGGACTACTGCGTCGATGAAAGCGTACAGATACACGGCGGCATGGGCTTTTCTGCCGAATGCGAAACCGATAGAGGATACAGAGACGCTCGAATAAACCGAATATACGAAGGCACAAACGAGATAAACCGCATGCTCGCCGTCGATATGCTCCTCAAAAGAGCCCTAAAAGGCGAGATAGACATGATGACACCTGCCTCAGCCATTGCCAAAGAGCTGACTTCTATACCCGATTTTGCACCCAGCGATGGCGAAGAAATGTTTGCCAACGAGAAAAAAATTATCAAAGGCATGAAAAAAGCAGGCTTGATGATTGCTGGTTCGGCGGTTCAAAAACTGATGCTCAAACTGCAAGACGAGCAAGAAATATTGATGAACCTCGCCGATATTCTCATAGAGATATACGCCGCCGAATCGGCATTGCTGCGTGTCGAAAAGATGATAACACTCAAAGGCGAAGCCGATTGTGCGATGCAAAAAAATATGGCAATGATTTACTTGCATTC
>JAYWHZ010000232.1:0-2807 GCA_043777395.1 Bacteroidota bacterium | reverse complement strand
CAATGCCGTAAGCCAAATTTGCCAAACATACAAAGCCATTTTTCATTGCGACACCGTCCAAACCATGGGACACTACACGCATGACCTGTCGCAAACGCCCGTCGATTTTGTTGTCGGGGCTGCACATAAGTTTAATGGACCCAAAGGCGTGGGTTTTTTGTTTAAAAGAAAAAGTATCAACATCAATGGTTTGATATTTGGCGGGTCGCAAGAGCGAGGCATCAGAAGCGGCACCGAAAACCTATACGGCATCGTAGGTATGGCAAAAGCATTGGAACTTGCCTACGCCGACATGGCAGAAAAATCGGTATATGTCGAGGGTCTAAAACACTATATGATTGGTCGCCTGCAAACCGAGATAGCTGGCATCAGGTTCAATGGCGATGCCCAAGGCGAAAGTCTTTACACCGTTTTGAGCGTGTCTTTTCCCAAGCTCGAAGGCTCGGATATGCTGCTCGGCAGCCTGAGTTTGCTACACAATATTTCGGCATCGGGCGGCAGTGCTTGCTCGGCTGGTGCCAATGTGGGTTCGCATGTGTTGAGGGCTTTGAATGCCAACGATTTGCCAACCATCAGGTTTTCGTTTGGCAAACAAAACACAAAGCAAGAGATTGATTATGTGATAGATTGCCTCAAAATGGAGTTGGATAATTAAAATATATAAGCCTAAAAATCGTTCTATCTAGTTGGTTTTCTGCGGTTTGAAGTTTTGATTTCGCTGAGCTTGCCGAGCCACAAGATGGCAAACAACAAGGCTAATCCAAAACCCAAATACATCAACATTGTACTGATGCCTGCTTGCTTGTCGGCGGCTTGAATTTTTGATTTTAAGATGAGTTTTTCGGCATACATACTGTCGATGGTCGTGAGGAGTTTATCCACTTTTTGCTCTTTTTTATTGGTCTCAATTTTGGTATTGACGGTTTCAAAACGTTGCGAAGCAAGCAGGTTATCCAATGCTTTAATGATTTTGTTGTCTTCGTCCACGATTTCGAGCAGCACTTTGTTGGCTTGCCTGAGGTCTTCTTTGCTTTGGTTTCCAAAAATGCCACTTCGGGTCTGTATCTGATACGAATATTCGTAGAAAAGTTCTTCACGCTCTTGCAAAAAACGCCTCAAAATCTGTGTTGCCGTTGAGTCTTTTATAGTCAGTTCTTTTTGAGCAAAAACCGAAACGCCATCAAACAGCAAAACGCAGCAGAGTATCAAAATTATTTTAAAAACAAAAGTGTTGATGATTTTCATGGAGACAAATTTTTAAGTTAAATAAATTATTTTTTGGGTTTATTGATTTTTTTAGACAATGTATCGGCTACTATCTCGCCAACCAAACGGCAGCCCAAAGCATTGAAGTGGACGTGGTCGTAAAAATAAAGCGAACTTTTGGGTACTATCCGAGCCAAATCGATACAAGTCAAACCGTTTTTGATGCAAACTTGACGGGTGAGGTCGTTGTAGCGTTCCAAAATTTGCCATTCGGCTTTGGCGTTTCCTTCGCCATATACGTCCAATGTTTCTAAGTTTACGTTCGTCAAACTATCCGTGCCGATGCCATAAACCGTCGGGCAAGTCATAAAAATGGGTTCAATATTATTTTTTTTACACAAATCGACCATGGTATCCAGCCGCTGGGCATAGCCTTTGAGGCTCTGGTCGTAGGTCAAAACCAGTTGGTTGATAGCCGTGTCAGAGAGCGTTGTATGTTGGCGTTGGGTGATGGGTTTGCCCCTAAAAACGGACGCTTGATTGCCTTTTTCGAGCATCGATTTTAGGTTCATGACCGTCGAAATGAGTTCCGAATGATTGGCTAAATTAAACAAAACATTGCCCAGTTTGTTGCCTTTTTGGGTTGTAGCAAAACGTTGGTCTAAGGCTTGCTTGTTTTTTTGGCTCAAATCCATTGCCCCAACCATCAAGACCAAAAAATCGGGTTTCAGGGGAACGAGGTAGTCTTTCATCAACAAAATGGTGCCATAAGTAGAAAATCCGTTCAAGCCAGCGTTGTTAATCCATATTTTTTGGTTCGGAAATTGTTTTTTTAGGTCTGTTGCCGTGCGGTCTGTCCATGTGTCGCCTTCGTTCATGGCTGCACATTCGGTGGTACTCGACCCTGTGGTGATGATTTTGAGATATTGAACGTTGTTTTTTGGCAAGTCGTCGCCCCTAAAACCCAAATTATTTTTTCGCACCGTGATAGTGCTATCCAGATTGGGAATTGTCTTGTTTTGATAGGTGAAAGTTTGGTTGCTTCGCAAAATAATTTTGTTTCGCCTAACGCTAAATTCAAGCGGATTGTAGACCCTCAACAGCAATTCCATACCCACAAACACAATGAGCAAACCAACCAATAGACCAAAAAAGGTTTTTAAAGTATTTTTTAAACGGATTTTTATCATTTTGGCAAAAATACAACAATTTATCCAAGCAATGAAAAACACCAACCAATATTTTTTAGTAACTTTGCAAATCAAAATAAAGTTTATCAATAAATCGCCGACCAAATAACCAAGCAAAGCATCACAAAAATATATTATCTATCCATTCATACCTAAAAAAAGACCATATACAGTGGATTTATTTGAAAAATTAAAAGGAAGACCCGGACCCCTTGGGCAACATGCCGAAAAATCGGAAGGGTATTATATGTTTCCAAAACTCGAAGGCGAAATCGCAAGCCGAATGGATTTTAGAGGAAAAAAACGCCTCGTGTGGAGCCTAAACAACTATCTGGGACTGGCAAACCACCCCGAAGTGAGAGCCGCCGACACACAAGCCGCCGCCGACTACGGCATGGCTTACCCCATGGG
>JAYWHZ010000231.1:0-2812 GCA_043777395.1 Bacteroidota bacterium | reverse complement strand
GCATGATTTTGGGCATGCCCTGCTACCTGCCTGCCACGCCGCAAGGCATCATTCAAATTCTCAAACACTACCAGATAGAAACCGAAGGCAAACACTGCGTCGTGGTGGGTAGAAGCAACATTGTGGGTACGCCAATGGCAATTTTGATGTCTCGAAACCAACAATTTGCCAATACAACGGTAACAATATGCCACAGCCGAACCCAAAACATAGAACAATATACCAAAAATGCGGATATTCTCATCGTGGCAATGGGAAAACCAGAGTTTATAACGCCAGAAATGGTCAAAAACGGTGCTGTGGTCATCGATGTAGGCAGTACGTACGTGCCAGATAGCAGCAGCAAAACAGGTTTTACACTCAAAGGCGACGTAAAATTTGATGACGTGGCTTCAAAATGTAGTTTCATCACGCCCGTGCCGGGTGGCGTAGGGCAAATGACCGTTGCTATGCTGCTGCTCAACACACTCAAAGCCGCCCAAAAAATTATTCAATTTTAAAACCAAAAATAGTTAAAAAATAGTTAAAAAACATTTAAAAAATGCCAATATTTTCAGTAGTAGGAATGCAATGGGGCGACGAAGGCAAAGGCAAACTCGTTGATGTGCTGGCTCGCAAAGTCGATTATGTGGTGCGGTATCAAGGCGGAAACAATGCTGGACACACGGTGATGGTCGAAAACCAAAAATTTGTGCTGCATCTCTTGCCTTCGGGTGTGCTGCATGCCAACGCCAAATGCCTGATAGCCAACGGCGTAGTGGTCGATTTGAAAGTCCTTATTGATGAAATGAATGCTCTCAAACAGCGAAATATCAATACCAATCATATTTTTATTAGCGACCGATGTCATCTTATTTTGCCCTATCACATCAAAATTGATGAACTGAAAGAACAAACCGACAGCAAAATTGGAACAACAAAAAGAGGCATCGGACCTGCTTATGTCGATAAATTTGACCGATGCGGCATCAGAACGGGCGATTTGCTCGATGAAACTGTTTTTTATCAAAAATTGAAAGAAAATATCTTGTCCAAAAATTTGTTGATGAAACACCTTTACCACGCCGAACCCTTCGATTTGGAGCATATTTTTGAGACTTTTTTGGGCTATGCCAAGCAAATAAAACATCAAATCATCGACACACGCCTTGAACTCCAAAACGCCTTAGATCAACAAAAAATAGTTCTCTGCGAAGGCGCACAAGCCATGATGCTCGACATCGATTTTGGCACTTATCCGTTTGTAACGTCATCATCACCAACCGTTGGGGCTATTGCTATTGGCACGGGCATTGCCCCAAAATATATCCAAAAAACCTACGGCGTACTCAAAGCCTACGCCACAAGGGTAGGAGAAGGCGTGCTTGTCGGCGAACAAAACAACGAGATAGGAACTTTTTTGCAGCAGCAAGGCAACGAGTTTGGCTCTACCACAGGCAGACCACGCCGAACGGGTTGGCTCGACCTGGTGGTGGTCAAATATGCCTGCCAAATCAATGGATTGACCGACTTGGTGCTGACAAAAATCGATGTTCTGACGGGTTTAAAGCAGATTAAAATATGCGTAGGCTATCAAATAAACCAACAAATTATTGAAAATATACCCCATTCCAACCACCTTTTGGAGCAGGCAACGCCTATCTACCAAACTTTTGAGGGTTGGGAAGAAGATATTTCGGGCATCAAAAATTTTGAACTTTTGCCCAAAAATTGTCAAGATTATATTTTATTTATTGAGCAATATTTGAAAACGCCCATCACCATGATTTCGGTGGGAGCGGAGCGAAGCCAAAATATTTTTAGGTAAACGAATGGTTTTAAATTCACGATTCCAAACTTTTTAGATAGGCATTCCAACCTCGATTTTGATAAATTTGTGCCGCTTGTTTTGGATTTTCAGCCTCATAAATGCCTCTTCCCACGATGATAAAATCGGTGTTTCGCTCCAAAAAAGCCGCCTCAGGCGAATTGTAAACCTGCCCTTTGTCGTCAAAATCGGTGGCAATGTGGATTCCAGGCATAAATTGTAGCAAACTTTCGCTGCTATGTAGCCAATTTTGAGCCACAAAACCCATCACGTTTTTGGGGTGTTTTTTGCCTATGGCAATGGTTTTTTGGTGGTAACTGGTATCGGTCAAGGTATCTTTTGTGGACATTTGGGCAATGAGAATCAACCCTTTATCGGTAACTTTTGCCAACGCCTCAACGCTCGATTCGCCGCCGACGACATGCACCGTTACGGCATCAACCCAGCTGTTGAGGTGGTATTGGGGCGAGAGAAATTGTTTTTGAACCGTGTTGCCAATATCGCCAAACTTGCGGTCTTCGAGCAGTAGAAAATCGTGTTTCTGGGCTAAGGCTTTTAGTTGGTGGATACATCTTTCGTCAAAATTTTGATAAATATCGATGTGTGTTTTGAGCATCACGATGTGTTGACCGACGCTATCTGCCAATTCCAACAACGCCTCAAAGGGTTCAACATCAGCCGAAACGACCAAGTTGCTTTGCTTTTTGATGGCAATTTCTAAGAGTTTTTTGGTGGTCGAATGTTGGGCAAAATTTAGTTTTTCTTCATAAGTCAATGTCTTTTTCGAGGGTTTCAAAACGTTGATTATCACGTTATTTTGGCGGTAATTTGTACATTGTTTATACATTTGGCTCGTTATTTTATCTTCTTTTAGCAGCGTTTCAAAAATTTCGGAAATGGTAAAAAGGCTGATGAGGTCATAATTTTTTGCCTTCAAAATCGCCTTTCCGCCTTGCTCTCTATCGACCAACGCTATACAGTTTTTGACGACCAAACCTTGACTTT
>JAYWHZ010000230.1:0-9712 GCA_043777395.1 Bacteroidota bacterium | reverse complement strand
ATAATTCGCTGACGTTATATTTCCCAGTTAGGTTTGTTACCCAACATTTGGCACCGCCACCTGCCGAGTTGATGACAGTTTTGGCGGGTGTTCCCCATGCCCAAGAGTTATTGATGCCATCCGTTATAAATCCACCATTATCGGCTTCAAAATTTTGTGTGTAAGGAAATGTGCTTATAACCGGAATGTTGGTTACAGATTTTGAGATGGTGTCGTTAATCAAATTGGTGTCGCCCGTCAGGTTCGATATACACTTAAGATTGTAAGTTGCTGGCACCGAAAGGTTGGCACGTGTTGCGAAGCTAAACGTAGCCGTATCGCCTGAGTTTATGGTTTGGGCGAATGTTTGCGAAACAAAAGCCCCACTGTTGATGCTGTATTTTAGTGCAATGCTTGTAATTGGCGATGACCCAAAGTTTTTAACTTTTACCGTTACTGTTTCGTTGTTTGCCAAACCACAGTCTGAATTTGGTGCTGTCATTGAGATAATACCTGCATCTGATGTAGATGGCGAAAATTCGTAAGCCCCAATATCGGGCGTGGTTGTGCTTCGGGCTGCACCGTTGATGTCGGTCGAAATGCCCACGTTGGTGCCTTTGTTGTCAAACACTGACGACGACGGCACTGCGGAGACACCAGAAAAACCAGGATCTATGCTTGCCGAGTTAATTTCTTGACCCACAAAAACGGCTCTGAGAGCAGCAATATCCACGTAGGTAGCTGCAGGTGTTTGGGTGCCAAAAAGTGGACTATTGGCAGTGTTATTTACAAACACATAGTTGTTGTAATTAGATTGTATCAGCGGTAGAATATTGGCATTGAAGATATAGCCGACTCTCGAGGTAGCAGAGGTACCACTTGGACCACGTTTGACTACGATGTTGTTATTTTTAAATTTTAAGCCTTGCAGATACGTTGTAGTCGCTGTTGAACCCTCAATATACAAACCGTAGTGCGTTCCACCTGCCGAATTGGCTTCTATATTGATGGTGTTGTGATAAACGTCGGCGTAGTCTATGGTGTCTCTGGGCGTGGTGGTTGCCGATGAAAAAGCCTCTAAATATAATCCGTAACTTGTAAATTGGTATTCAGACTTTCCCGAGATAGCGTTATTTGAAATGATGTTGGGAACAAGTCCTGCATTAAAATTCTCGATATAAATACCATAAGCTGGTATATTGCCCGATATTTTATTGTCAGATATGTTTAAACTCGACGACACTAAACTGTATATGGCGTATCCAAACCCGCTTGCTGTTCTGGCACTGTTAATGGTGTTGCCTTTTGCGGTGCAGAGTTCTTGCCGGGATAGATAGATAGCAGAAATCTGATAGTTGTTAAATGTATTGATTTGGACTAAATTGCCCAAACCCATTGCCGGCGAAGCAGATTGTAAATAAACACCATAATAAAACCCATCAAAGGTATTCAACACAACACTTGTCGAAGAGCAACCGATGGCATAGATACCATATTTGGTATTAGAACCCAACAAACTGTCTTGAAATGCACAATTGGTTACGTTCGTTCCGTTGCTGTTATTGAGCCAAAGGTTATAGTTGATCGATAAGTTGTCTATGGTTCGTTTGAATGTCAAGCCTGTGAAGGCAACGTTGGCAGTGTTGTTTACTTTGAAGATAAACGTTGAGGCTGTGGCTGCTGTTGTACCCGATGGCACCAAGACCACACCACTTGCACTGCCCATTTCGGAGGCAAAAGAGATGGTAGCACCCGATGGGGCAATGATGTTGTCGAGGTCATAAGAACCCACATACCTGCCGTTTCGGATATTAAACAATACATTACCCAAGATACCGCCTTGTTTCATGGCATTGATGGCAGCCGTGATGGTCGGAAAATCGGGGTTTGAGCCACCAACGGTATAGGTGCCTGCTGGCATGGCTGTAACGATGGTTGTGGTCAGGGTGTCGTTGTTTGGATTGAGGTCAGGGTTTACGCCATTGGGGTTTTTTATCCACACTTTGAGTACGGCACTACCCGACGGCGGCATGGTAGCAGGCGTGGCAAAGGCATAGTTTGTGGTTTGCCCCAAGAGTAGGTTTAGCCCCGATGCTGAGGTGGTTACGGCGGGGTTGTTGCCCAGTTTGTAGCCTACGGTGGCGGTGTTGATGGTGCTGGCCGCAAAGTTACCTATTTTAAAAGAAATACTTTGAGAAGAGCCGCCCAAGATCGGTGCTACTGGCGAGAGGAGCTGCACAGCGGCGGCATCGGTACCTACATTGGGTAGGAAAGAAAACCGCATGTTGGGTCGCCAAGTGGCATTGGCAAAAATACTGCTCACTGTCAAATCTGAACACACGGTAGTGGTATTGTCGGCTTTGTAGTGAACCCAAGCATTGTAGCCCACATCGGTTTGGTTTACGATGGCGTTGTTCGTATAGCTTGCGTTGTTGAAACAAGTTTCTACGACCAGATTGTCTGTTCCATTCCAAAAGAAAGGCGTAGCAAAGGTGTGTGTGTTCCAGCCCACTATTTCGGTGTAGGTTGTCGGTGCAAAGACTTGGGTCATACCCGTTGTTACAAATGCCGATAGGGTCGGCTGTGTGGTTGTCCCGAGCGATATGGTGAACCCTGTTAGTGGCACGCCTTCCACTGTGGCTACATCAAAGGCGAGCGACTGGATAAGTCCTGCAAAGCCGCCTGCTGCTGTTATTTCAGCGGCAGGAATGACGAACTGATGTTTGGCACCCCAATAGTAATTGCCGTAGGGAGCTGGATAGCCCGTGGTGCCATTCACTAATGTGCCTGTGCCAAGTGTAACTTGGATTTGGGCATTGGTGGTGGTTGCTGCCAGCAATAGAAACGCAGAGAGCAAAAACGCAAAATGTTTTTTTAAATTCATTAAAGTATAATTTGGTTTTGAAAAATTTGATAAATAAATTATTAATTAAAAAAGAAGAAATTGATTTTGGGTGGCTTATGGGTTTATGATAAACTTCAATTGACGATTTGGATTTTGTTTTAGGTGAAACAATTTGCTAAAATACGACTATTTATCGGTTTCAAAAATTTATTTCAAAAACAACAACGTTTTATCGATAAGGGTTGAAAAACCTTAAAAAAAAATGCTCGAATGTAATATTTAGACCACAATGCGTTGGCTTTCTTTGTAGCCCAAAAAACAAGACACCGCAAACGATAGCAACAGGAGTATTGAACCCACGAGGGCTATTTTTTCGGCAACGATATAGGTTTGGGGTTCAAAAACAAAGCGTATCTCATGTTTTCCGGCGGGTACGACCATAGCCCGAAGGGCATAGTTGGCTCTAAAATAGTTGGTTTTTTTGCCATCGATGTATGCATTCCAGCCGTCTTCATAAAATATTTCGGAGAAGATAGCGAGTTGTTCGGTTTGGTTTTGTGTGTTGTATATCAGTTCGTCGGGGCGGTTTCTGGCTACGAGAGCGATTGTTGCGGTGCTATCTGATTTAAAAGTTTTGCCTTCAACGAATTTGACGTAGCGTTTGTCTATGGTGCATTGGGTTTTGATGTTTAGATTTTCTAAGGCATCGAGTTCAGTTTTGGCGTTGTCCATTGTTTTTATCTGGCTCACAAACCACGCATTTCCCATCGCCTCGGGGTTTTGGGCTACGGCAAGTTCGCCGGTTTGTTGGTTGGGCTGGATGATGTATTTGGCGTTGAGCATGTTGAGTGTTGGCAGGTGCATTTTGACCAGATACTGATTTTTGAGGTCTTCGTATCGAGCCAATTTTGCGGGATTGTATCCGCCTATCGATTGGTGGAAATAAGAACATCGGTTTGAGTTGAATGGGTCTGTGGAGAGGTCGAGGACTCTGTAGCTCAGCATTTGGTCTTGTTTGATTTGCCTATCCACTTCCAATTCTTCAAACGGTGTGTTGATGTTTTGTTTTGATGTAAAATCGTCGGCGTTGAGGTATCGTTTGTCTATTGCCCACAAATCGACGACGACCAAGAGCGTCAGGGCAATGGCGATGTGGTTGGCATTTTTAATTTTTTGGTTGATAGAAGCCCAAATCAAAGCCCCTGCTATGCCAATAAAAAGAAGCGACCGCCAAGCGTCGTTTTGCAGCAGTTGGAGCCTATCGGCTACGAGTGCATCGACCAATCCGGGAAACGATTTGAGTTGTTCGCTGCCATCTACGGCTGGGTTTGAGGCATCGACGATGCTCGGCACGAGTGCAAATATTAAACAAAAACCACCTACGATGCCCAAAGCGTAGTAGAGGGCTTTTTGGGCTTCTTGTTTAGAAAATTCGTGGTTAATAATTTTTTGGATTGTTAAGAAACCCAATACGGGCATGCTGATGCTTGCCAAGGCTTGAGCCATCGAGACGGCTCTAAACTTGTTGTAGAGTGGAAAATAATCGAACATCAATCCGCCAAACCATTCGGCATTTTTTCCCCACATGATGAGCAGCGAGAGTAGTGTTGTGGCAACGAGCCACCATTTAAATTGCCCTTTGACGAGCCACAGACCCATGACAAACAGCAAGATGGTGATGACACCAAAGTATGAAGGTCCGGCGGTGCTGGGTTGGTCTCCAAAGTAGGTTGGTGCGTTGGCTACGAAGCTGCGGGCTTGGTCGTTTGGCACGCCGCCTGCGGTGAGTGTTTTGTAGGTTTGGGATTTTTGCCCGATGTCGGTTGCCGATGCTCCGCCAAAAAAATTAGGGATAATGAGCGTTGCGGTTTCGGCTACGCCGTAGCTCCAGCTGAAGGCATAGTCTTTGTCCAATCCGTTTTGGTTTTTGCCTTCGGCGGCTTTGAGTTCGGATTTTCCTCGCATGGTTTCTTTGCTGAATGCGTAGGTTGTGGCTAAGTTTGAGAAGTTTGCCATCAGGGCAATGGACATGGCGGTGAGTGCCATAGCAGATGCTTTGATGAATTGGGTTATTTTTTGTTCTTTTATTGCTTTGATGAATTTGAAGATAACAAACAGGAGGAGCATCATAGCCATATAGTAGGTTATTTGGAGGTGATTGGCATAGAGTTGGAGTGCAAAACCGACAGATAGCAATGCAAAACCTTTCCAGAGTTGTCCTTTATAAAGCCATATAAAGCCACCTAATACGAGTCCGATGTATCCGATGGCATAGGCTTTGGTGATGTGTCCCACGTCGAGGATAATGAAGTTGTAGGACGAGAATGTGGTTGCGATGGCTGCTGCTGCTGCGAGCCAAGGTTGCAGTCCCAATATAACAAACAGGATATAGAAGCAAAGGAGCATCAAGAATATTTCGCTTGCGGGTGTTGCAATGCCGATTTTGGCGAGTGTTCCGTGTAGATATTGAATATATTGATTGGGTTTTGGGGCGTAGATTTGGTAGGCGGGCATGCCACTAAACAGAGTGTTGGTCCAGAGTGCGTAGGTGTTTGTTTGTTTATGAAAGTTGAGTAGTTCACGGTTCATGCCTCTGACTTGGGTCATGTCTTCTTGTCTAAGTCGTTTGCCTTCGATGATGGAGAAGTTGTAGGCGAGTGTCAGTATCAGTAGTGCTATTATGGCGGTTAGGTGTGCAAGGTTTAGTTTAATAAAATTCATGGTTTGGCTTTTGTTATTTTATTTTTAATGGTTGTGCAAAGTTAAATATTTTTGGGGTGTTGTTGAAAAAAATAATGTTGTGTGTTTTTTGTTGTGGTAGTTTGTTGCTTAAAACCAAAAAAGCGTTGCAGATTTGCAACGCTTGGGTTATTTATTTTGGTTGGGTTATTTATTTTTGAGATCTTCTTTTCTTTTTTTCATCTCGGCAGACCTGTCGTCCATTTTGAGTTTGGCATAGAGTTGTTGCAATGAAAAAAGTGTATTTTCGTCTTTGGGTTCAATTTCTAATGCTTTTTCGAGGTATGGCTGTGCTTGTTTAAACACGTTGTTGGCGTCTGTGAGTGCTTTTTCGTATCGTGCTGCTTCGTTATAGGGTATTGCGTTTGCTTCGTTGGCGAGTTCGGCAGCACGGTTGAAGTAGAGTGCACCAAGGTTGTAGTTGCCGTCGAAGTAATCGGCTTTTAGTTCTACCGATTTTTTGTAGTTATCGATGGCTTTTTGGGTGTATGGGTTGGCTGATGTGGCGTTATTTGCTTTGATGGGTTCTACCATAGACACTTTTTGGTTGAGCAGGCTTATTTTTACCCCGTCGTATATCCATTCTTCTTTGAGGATTGGTTTGCCCGGTTTGCCATTGACCATTCCGCCTTTTATTTCGCTTTTGTTGATTGAGATTGGGTTTCCAACTTGTGTTTTTACGTCGGCGGCGGGCATGTCTTTTTTAATGTTTTTGAGAACGGGATTTTCTATTTTCTTTTGCGAAAGTTGGTCGTATGTCGTGCCGAGTGCAAAGTGAAGTTGGGCGTTTGTGGGGTCAAGTTTTATGGCTTGTTCCAGTTTATCTATCGCTTCTTGCTGTCTGCCTTTGGTCAGGTATATGTTGAGTTGGTCAATGATAATGTTTACGTCGGCTGGGTGGGCGGTCGATGCGGCGTTGAGTGTTTTGAGTGCTTCGTCGTCGTTGCCTTCTTTTTTGTAAATATCGGCTAAGCCCCTATAAATGTCGGGTTTATTGAAACCGATGGTCAGGAGTTTGGAGAAAAGTTGTTTAGATTTTTCGGTGTTGTTGGCACGTTGGGCGGCGAGAGCAGCATTGAAAACCGTGTTGGTGTCGTTGGCATATTGAGACATGAGCATCACTTTCTCGAAGCTAGCCAACGAGCCAGCGTAGTCGGCTGCCTGAAATTTTTTGATGGCATCGTTGTTCAATATGCTTGCCATGACCAAGCTTTGCCCTTCTACTTGTGCTTTGTATTCGCCTTTGGTGTCGAGTTGGGTTGTTTTTTCAAAACACATCATGGCGTAGGCGAGTGCGTTGGTGTCGAGTTTTGAAAACTTTTCGGAGCTCGCAATGTCTCTATAAATGGTTGCGGCAGTAAACCATGCTTTGGCTGAACCAATGGTTTTTTCGTTTTTTAGGGCATCATCGATGGCTTCTTTTGCTTTGTCTAAGTCGCCATATTTTTGGTCAATGATTGCAGATTGTACTTTTGAGTTTTGTGCAAAAACAGATGTGGCAGCAAACGTCAATGCCACAAGTAAA
Source organism: Bacteroidota bacterium (assembly GCA_043777395.1). Classification (GTDB taxonomy): domain Bacteria; phylum Bacteroidota; class Bacteroidia; order UBA7662; family JAYWHZ01; genus JAYWHZ01. The sequence continues at coordinate 2,624 of JAYWHZ010000230.1, read as the reverse complement.
AGGTTTTTAATCATTTTTAATTTTGTTTTTTTAATTTTTGGTGTAATGGTTTTTTGATTGATTGGCTCACACGAGACCGTGTATTTCAAAAATTTTGCCAAAGTTCGTAAAAATTTAGCGATTATCAAAATTTTGGTCTCAATTCAAAAAAACTTAAGCCCTTTCTATCATCAAAACACACCCTACCGTTGCGTATCGGGCAAAGACAGGGTGTGCATATGGGTTAGATTATTTTTTTAAATGTTTCCAATCACAAACATAGCGTCCATGTTGGGTGTTTGGCTGCCGCCGATGGCTTCGAGCGTTACGGCAAATGCTTGTGCTGATTTGAATTTTTTCATCTGCTGCACCGTGCCATTGGCATCAAAAACGCCTGCATCGACGGGTTTGCCATCCACGATTGCCCAAAGTTGGTATTGTTTGGACTCTGGCGGTGTAGGCAGATTATTGATTTTGAGATGCACTTCTTCGGTGCTTGTGTTCCAGTAGATGGTTGCCAGGGCATCGGGTACGTTGGGCAATCCCTTCATGTGGATTATCTTGGTATCTGGCTCGTTGGCATACTGGAGTTCGGTTTGCGTTTGGAGAAGCAGCACTTTTTGGGTTTCAAACTGCTGTGCAAAATATTGCTTTTCGCTGTTTAGGGCAATGAGTTTGTCTTGTGTATTTTGCCATCTATTGTAAAAAAACAAGTTTAAAACCGCCGAGACGAGCAATGCCACAGAGGCAGCGGCGAGCCATTTTTGGGCATTCGATTGCTTGGGCAAAGCGACTATCTGCCCCATTTCTACGCTATTGGGCTTTGCCAATGGCTCTGTGATGTGGGTTTTGTTTATTTGAGACCAGATAGTTTGTTTCAAGGCAGCAGGCGGAGTTTGGGCGTATAGGCTGGCGTAGCCTTCCAGAGCCGTTTCTATGGCAGAGATTTCAGTTTGTATCTGCGGGTCTTGTTTTGCATATTGCTCAACTTCGTTTTGTTCTTGTTCAGTAAGCAAACCCAAAACGTATTGTTCCAAAATACCAGAGTCAATATAGTTTTGCGTGTTAAATTCCATTGTCTTTCAGTATGTTTCTTAAAGTCATAATGGCTGCTCGAGCCCTTGTTTTTAGTGTTCCGAGTGGTAGTTCCAGCTCTTTTGATGCTTCGTCTTGTGTATATCCCTTAAAATAGAGCAACTCAATGATTTGGCGGTGTTCGGGTTTTAGAGCCTCAACAACTTCTTTTAGCCCAATGTGGTCTGTGGTGTTTGTCGATGTTCCCCGTTGTTCAATTGTATTTACGACATCATCGTTCATTCGGATTTGATACTTCACATGTTTGGACCGATTGTGGTCTATGGCGGTGTTTCGGCTCACGTTGAGCATCCAAGTAAAAAGCGTGCCTTTGGAGCGGTCATAGTTGGCAAAGTTTTTCCAGATTTTGATAAAACTTTCCTGCAACACGTCTTGTGCCGCTTCTTCGAGGGGTACTATTTTTAGGATAATGCCGTACAAGGCAGGCGAGTAATTGTCGTATAAGACATCAAACGCCTCTTGACTTTTGCTTCTGAGCAGCTGCACCAATTGTTCTTCGGTATATTGTAGCTTGGGTGGCAAGGTGTTTTTAGTTAGTGTTGAATTGAATACGATGCAATAGTGCGTTGAGATTTGTCATTTACACATCAAAAGATAAAATAATTTTGTATTAATAAAACAAAGATACAAAAAATTAAGTTTATTAAGACCAATTTTGATAATAAATCCACCTTTGGTACAGTTTTAGTTGCTGTTTAAAGCCAAGCCACACACAAATCTGGGTATCCTTTATTTAATTTAGACCATTATTTTTATTCAAAATGAAACAACTATTTCTATTGCTGCTACCTGCTTGTTTGCTCGTGCATACGTCTTGCTCTACACTCACGACGATTGCCAAAAACGCCGCTTCCAGTATTTTGACCGAAGGCGAGGTCGTCGGCGGTCTCAAAGAAGCGCTTTCGAAGGGTGCTACAAATGCCGTGAGCCAAGCCGGACAGCAAGGCGGCTTTGCCAACAACGCTCTACTGGCATTGGTTTTTCCGCCCGAAGTCAAAAGAGTAGAAGAGACCCTCCGAAGTTTGGGCATGAACCAACTCGTCGATGATTTTAACGGCAGCGTCAATCGGGCAGCCGAACTGGCAGCCGCCCAAGCACAGCCCGTGTTGGTGGGTGCCGTCAGGGATATGAGCATTGCCGATGGTTGGGGCATACTGCGTGGCGGACCAAACGCCGCAACCCAATATTTGCAAACGGCGACCACCGCCCAACTGATGGAAAAATTTAAACCCATCGTAGATAACCAGCTCGGTCAAGCAAACGCAACCCAATATTGGGGCGACATACTGACGGTTTACAACAAAATTCCGTTTGTACAACCCATCAACACCGATTTGTCAAACTACGTAACAACCAAAACGGTAGAAGGACTTTTTCGGCTCATAGGTCAAGAAGAAGCCAAAATAAGACAAAACCCAGCCGAACGAACCAGTGCTTTGCTCAAAAAAGTGTTTAGCAACACGCAAAGCCAGTAGATTTTTAGCATTTTGAGCACAGGCAATAAAATGATTATTAGCAACCGTGGCTGTCAAAAAAGAGTCGCTATGTTT
>JAYWHZ010000229.1:0-2845 GCA_043777395.1 Bacteroidota bacterium | reverse complement strand
CTGATTTTGCGAAAAGATTTTAAGGAAATAACCCAAAATGCCATTCCCGACACGCAGCGGGTGCCAAACGAAGATGCCCACACCCAAATGCTGGCAATAGACTTTGCCATCTGCCTCGACGAGCAAGGCAAACCAACGCCACAACTCATTGAGGTTCAAGGGTTTCCGTCGCTTTTTGCTTTTGAAGACCACATCGGTACCATGTATCGAAAACATTTTTCTATTCCCCCAAACTTCGACTATCTGTTTGTAAACCGCAGAGCCTATATCAAGATGCTTCGCAACGTGATTGTGGGACGCATCAACCCTCGAAACGTTATTTTGTTGGAGATAGAACCCGAAAAACAAAGCACAAGAATTGATTTTTATCTCACCGAAGACCTCTATGGCATCAAAACGGTGTGTTTGAGCCAACTCATCAAAAAAGGAGAAAACCTATACTACATGCGTGATGGCGTTAAGACCCGAGTCAAACGCATCTATAACCGAATTATTTTTGACGACTTGATAAAAAAGCAGGCAGAAATGAAGTTTGAAATCGATATTACGCAGCCCCTAAACGTAGAATGGGCAGGACACCCAAACTGGTTTTTTAGGATAAGCAAATTTATAATGCCCTTTTTGGAGAGCAAGTATGTTCCCAAAACCTATTTTTTGAATGAACTCAAAGACATGCCAACCGATTTGGAGCATTGGGTACTCAAACCCTTGTTTTCGTTTTCGGGTACGGGCGTTATTTTTAATGTCAAGCAAAGCGACATCGATGCCATCGGTGCCGACGAACGCAAAAATTTTATCTTGCAACGCAAAGTGCAGTATGCGCCGCTCATTCAGTCGCCCGATGTACCAGTCAAATGTGAGATTCGGATGCTCTATCTCTGGGCAGAGTCCGACGCACGACCGACGCTCGTAACCAATCTGGCTCGTATGAGTAAAGGCGTGATGATTGGTGTCAAGTTTAATAAAGATTTGGACTGGGTAGGCGGCAACATTGCCTATTTTGAACAAGACTAAACCCTTTTTTGCTTATGTTTTTAGGTTGATGGTCTGTTTTTCATGCCTTCGTTGAAACAATATCGGCAACGGGCTTCGTAGATGTTGCTTTCGCCCACGACGACGGTGCTGTTGTCGTGGGTTTTTCGGAACGAATGGGTCGCAATGTCATTACAAACCATACAAATGGCATTGACTTTGGTTACAAACTCGGCAACAGCCATCAGTTGGGGCATTATCCCAAAGGGTTTTCCTGCAAAGTCCATATCCAAACCCGCCAAGACCACCCGAGTGCCGTTGCTCGCTAGGTGCTGCACGACATCGACGAGGCTTGTGTCCAAAAACTGTGCTTCGTCGATGCCCACGACCTCTATGCCTTCGGAGAGCAGCAGCAGGTTTTGGGCGTGTTTGATGGGTGTGGCTCTGATGGTTGTGGCGTTGTGTGAGACCACGTCGGTGGCGTGGTAGCGTTGGTCGATGATGGGTTTGAAAATCTCAACTTTTTGGTTGGCAATTTTGGCTCTGTTGAGGCGGCGAATGAGTTCTTCGGTTTTTCCTGAAAACATGGAGCCACAGATGACTTCTATGCAGCCTTTTCGTGGGTTGGTGGTCGGACTGCGTTCTATAAACATGATATTTTGATATTTTTCTTAAAAAATCTGCCAAAAATACAAGCATTAAATAAAAAATGCGTTAAAATTTTAAAACAAATACTAACTTTGCACATTACAGTTTAAAAATAGCAAAAAATAACCCAAAGCACAGCGAGCCAACACCAAATTTATTTTTAAGTTAAGTCTTGTCTGGTTGCTGAAAGTAAAATTGGTTTCAATGTTTAAAATTAAAAAATAACACAAGAATACATTTCTAATTCTCACCACAAAACACTTATCATATACCAAAATATGAACAACATTAATGTTTTATTTGAACAGCTCAAATCTCAGCTGAACCAGTATATCAGCGGTGGTTCTGCTGTTTTTTCTATCGAAAAAGAAATCATGCTCCGAACCTGCCGAGACCTCTATGCGGCGGTTGATAACCTCGCCGTAAAATCGGAAAGCTACCAGCTCCAAGCCAATGTGGTGAGCAACAACGACGAGCAGATAGCACTCATCAGTGCCGAATTGGCTTCGCTTCGCCACCAACTCACAGCCAGTTTAGACACCATCAAGAGCATTGCCTCGTCTAATAACAACAACGGTTTTCAGACCCAAAACCACCAGACCCAACCCCAGCCCGAACCCGAACAACTCACCGCCGACGACAACGAGATAGCCTCAGAAGAAAACACCATAGAAACCATTGCCAACGACGTAGAATCTCACTTAGACAAAGCCGCCATAGACCAATATGCCCAGCAACACAACCACAACCACCGAACGACTTTTGAGTATGAACAACCCGCCGAAGAGCCAGAAATAACCATTCACAACCCCATAGAGCAAGCCTATAAAGACAAAATGAACCTTGCTACCACGGCACCCAACAACGAAACCCAGACGGAAGTAGAGACTCAAAAAAGGACTTTGACAACCAGCGGTTTTTCTATAGAAGACGTGATTGCAAACGCCGAAGACGGCTCAGCACTGCTCAACAACCTGCGTTTTAGACCCATAGAAAACCTGAAAAAAGGCATTGGGCTGAACGAAAAATTTCTTTATATCAGAGAGCTTTTTGAAAACAACCACAGCAGTTTTGCTGCTGTGATAGACAAAATCAACGCCTTTGAGAACCTCAAACAAGCCGAAACCTACTTGGCAGAGGAAGTGTTGCCAAACCAAAAATGGAACCTGAACGACGAAACCGTCGTAACGTTTTTTAGCGTCATATATCGTCGTTTTTTGTAAAT
>JAYWHZ010000228.1:0-9750 GCA_043777395.1 Bacteroidota bacterium | reverse complement strand
CATGGACAACCACGCCTTGGACCTTGCCATCAAACTTGGGCTTGACCGTCGGCAAAAACATCGAATATCAATTAATAAAAACATTTAATGCCTACACTTTTTTGCCCATCAACGTCATCTTGGCAAAAAATTTGGTGGGAAAATATTTTAAACCCGAAAACGAAAACTTAGACTTTCAAACCTATAAACCCAACGACAAAAATATTCCCTACAAAATAATGGGCAATGCCTTTTTGGGAAAAACGCTCGAAAGCATCGACTACGAACAACTGATGCCATACGCCAAAATCATCAATCCAAATGCGTTTAAAGTCTGCATAGGCGATTATGTTACGACCGAAGACGGCACGGGAATCGTACATACGGCTCCAAGTTTTGGTGCCGACGACTACCGAACGGGTCAAAAATATGATTTGGGACAACTGAACCTCGTCGATTTGCAAGGGCGTTTTACCAGCCAAGTAACCGATTTTGCAGAGCGATTTGTAAAAGAACAATACTACACCGAAGACGAACAAAATGCCCCTGATTTTAAGCCCACCGATGTTTTGATTGCCATCAAACTAAAAGCAGAAAACAAGGCTTTCAAAGTCGAAAAATATGAACACAACTACCCGCATTGCTGGCGAACCGACAAACCCATTCTCTACTATCCGCTCGACAGTTGGTTTATCAAAACAACCGCCTACAAACACCGAATGGTAGAACTGAACAAAACCATCAATTGGTATCCCGAAAGCACAGGAACAGGGCGATTTGGAAACTGGCTCGAAAACCTCGTCGATTGGAACCTGAGCCGAAGCCGTTTTTGGGGAACACCGCTACCCATCTGGCGAACAAAAGACAACTCGCAAACCCTCTGTATCGGAAGCATAGAACAATTGAACAAAGAAATCGAAAAAACAGGCAAAAAAATCGATATTTCAGACCTACATAGACCTTTTGTCGATGATATTGTCTTGATTTCGGACACAGGGCAACCCATGTATAGAGAAACCGACCTGATAGATGTCTGGTTCGACTCGGGGGCAATGCCGTATGCCCAACTCCACTATCCGTTTGAAAATAAAAATGAACTAAACAAAAATTTTCCTGCCAACTATATCGCCGAAGGCGTGGACCAAACTCGAGGCTGGTTTTTTACTTTGCATGCCATCTCGGTGATGCTTTTTGACTCTGTTGCCTACAAAAACGTGGTATCTAACGGCTTGGTGTTGGATAAATTTGGCAACAAAATGTCTAAACGATTGGGCAACGCCACAGACCCCTTCGAGACACTCGATGCCTACGGTGCCGATGCCACCCGATGGTACATGATTTCGAATGCTGAACCTTGGGAAAACCTCAAATTTGATGCCGAAGGCATCAAAGAAGCCCAACGTAAGTTTTTTGGAACACTGTTTAATACCTACAACTTTTTTGCTTTGTATGCCAATTTAGACGACTTTAAGTTTGATAAAAAAACCGTTATCCCAATAGAAAAAATTACGGTGCTTGACCAATGGATTCTATCTAAGCTCAATAGCCTGATAGTCGAGGTTCAACAAAATTTGGACGACTACAACCCAACCAAAGCCGCAAGAGCCATTCAAGAATTTACAAACGAAAACCTTTCAAACTGGTATGTACGCCTGAGCCGAAGGCGTTTTTGGAAAGGCGAAATGAGCCTCGACAAGCAGGCTGCCTACGAAACCTTATACCAATGTTTGGCTACCGTTTCGCAACTCATATCGCCCATTGCACCGTTTTTTGCAGATTGGCTACACCAAAACCTGACGCAAACCAACACTTCAATTCACCTGACCAACTGGCAAGAAGCCACAAAATCGACTGTCAATACGACCTTAGAAAGCCAGATGCAAACCGCACAAGACCTCACAAGCCTGGTGCTGTCGCTAAGAAAAAAAGAGAACATCAAAGTGCGTCAAGTGCTTTCGAGGGTGCTGATTCCCGTTTCAAACGATGCGATGCGGGTAGAACTCATGGCAATGAAAGACCTGATACTATCGGAGGTGAACGTCAAAAAACTGGAAGAGATAACCAACATGCGTTCGCTGGTTTCAAAACGAATCAAGGCTAATTTTAAGGTCTTGGGCAAGCGTTTTGGCACCCAAATGAAAGCCGTTGCCCAGCTGATTCACGGTTTTGAGCAAGACCAAATTTTTGATTTTGAGGAGCAAGGCAAAACAGCATTGATACTCGATGGTAAGACAGAAATTTTGACCTTAGACGAAGTCGAAATAACTTCTGACGACATCAAAGGCTGGTCGGTAGCCACCGATGGCAAATGGACTGTGGCACTCGACATACACCTGACCCACGAACTCAAACAAGAGGGTTTTGCCCGTGAAATCGTGTCGCAGATACAAAAAATGAGAAAAGAAATGAACTTTGAAGTATCGGATAAAATTAATATTAAACTCCAAAAAACCATCGAAACCGAACAAATCTATGAAAACACCGAACTGAAAACCTACATAGACACCGAACTTTTGGCAACAGAAAATGTTTTGATAAGCAAGTTTGAAACCGATGCCAAAACCATAGAAGTCAATGAAATAACCCTAAAAATCAACATCCAAAAATCTTAAATACCCCAAATTTAACCACAAATCTCTCAAAAAAATAAAAACAAACTATGAATAAAATCCTAATCATTGGCGCTGGCGGCGTTGGAACGGTCGTTGCCCACAAATGTGCCATGAACCGACACGTGTTTGGCGAAATAATGCTTGCAAGCCGAACCAAATCCAAATGCGACAAAATAGCCCTCGATGTCCAAAAAATGGGCAGAGGAGCTATAGAAACCGCACAAGTCGATGCCGATAACGTACCCGAACTGGTCGCACTGATCAAGCGTTTCAATCCCAAAATCGTTATCAACGTTGCACTGCCCTACCAAGACCTAACCATCATGGACGCTTGCCTGCAAACCAAAACGCACTACTTAGACACCGCCAACTACGAACCCAAAGACGTAGCCAAATTTGAATATTCGTGGCAATGGGCTTACCAACAACGCTTTGAACAAGCTGGTCTCTTGGCAATTTTGGGCTGCGGTTTTGACCCCGGCGTAACGGGCGTTTTTACCAAATATGCCGCCACAACGCACTTCGACGAAATCCATTACCTCGATATTGTGGACTGCAACGCAGGCGACCACGGCAAAGCCTTTGCCACCAACTTCAACCCCGAAATAAACATCAGAGAGATAACCGCCAAAGGCAGATACTGGCAAAATGGACAATGGATTGAAACCGAACCCCTCGAAATTCATCAACCCATCAACTATCCCGACGTTGGACCAAAAGAATCGTATCTGCTCTATCATGAAGAATTAGAATCGTTGGTAAAAAATTTTCCTACCCTTCGGAGAGCCAGATTTTGGATGACTTTTTCGCAAAACTACATCAACCACCTCAATGTGCTTCAAAACGTGGGCATGACCGCCATCAAAGCCATCAAGTTTCAGGGCATGAACATTGTGCCGTTAGAATTTCTCAAAGCCGTGTTGCCTGCACCCGAAAGTTTGGGCGAAAACTACACAGGGCAAACCTCTATCGGCTGCCAAATCAAAGGCATCAAAGATGGCAAACCAAAGACTTATTTTGTGTGGAACAACTGCCAGCACGCCGAGTGCTACCGTGAAACGCATTCGCAGGGCGTGAGCTACACCACAGGCGTACCGGCCATGATAGGAGCAATGCTGTTTTTGACGGGCAAATGGGGCGGCACGGGTGTGAAAAATGTAGAAGATTTTGACCCCAACCCATTTATGGAGGCTCTCAACACACACGGCTTGAAGTGGAACGAACAGATAGATGGTAAACTCGATTTTGAATACCCAGAAAACCAATAAACAAACAAAAAATAACTGACACGAAAAAAGCCCTTGTTTTGATGCAAGGGTTTTTTTGTTAATGGTTTTGAGAATTTTAAAGTAGATTTTTTATTTTTTAGTATTCCATAGAACTTGTTTAAACTTTTGGTTATGAAAGGCAAAAATGGCTAATTTCTGAGATTCCCCTCCTTGGAGGGCAGTAGGGATGGTCTGAGGTCATTGCAGGCTTGACCCGCAATCTCTAACCCGTAAAATGATATTTATCCAAATTTATTAGCCAAAATTAAAAAGTTTAAACAACCTCATAATCATTAAACCAAACCACAATCGAAAAATCTTAATCCACATAGTCTATTAAATTGCAGCCTATATGGCGTTTTTTTCGTAACTTTGTCGTATGTTTTTTAATAAAAATCATTTTGCCGACGAAGCCAAACGCCAAATAAAAAACGACGAACTCAAAGGGCTAATCCATCTCTACCATTTGGGCTATGTGTCTATTCACAACCATTGCGAAGCCCAAAACGCCTCCAAAGAGCAAATTCATCTGCTGATGGTCGACGGTTTGGTACATATTTATGATACGAGCAAAAAACCCAACTTCGACTGGACTCAAACCCAGATGGTGAGCCTCTACGAAAATTGGTGCAAAAATGCGTTTGATAATCCGCTTTCTTACCAATCATTAACGACTGATTATCCAAAACTTTATCCCTATCTCTACGAACATGCCAAACCGCTCTTGATGGGTAATATTTGGGACAAATCGTGGCTCGCAATAAGTGCCTTTATCATTGCTTTGGTGGTGGCTTTGGTGCTGATATTGAACCTATAAACAACCCAAAAAAACGATGACACAACAAACCCAATCTCTCATTGCCCAAAGCAAAACCTACAACAACTATGGCACCTATCTGCGAAACCGATACGAAGGCAAAAAGGTATTCAAAATAATCGTCGATGCTGGTTTTACATGCCCCAACAGAGATGGTAGCAAGGGCTTTGGCGGCTGCACCTACTGCAACGTCGATTCGTTTACGCCTGCACTCACCCGCCAAAACAACACGATAGAGCAGCAAGTCGTAGCCAACATACAAAGAGCCAAAGAACGCTACGAAGCCCAAAAATTTATTATCTATTTTCAACCCAACACCAACACATACGCTGACATCGAAACCCTCAAACGCCTCTACGACAGAGCTTTAAATGTAGAAAAAAACGATGTCGTGGGGCTGTCTGTCGGTACAAGAGCCGACTGCCTCGATACCCAAAAACTGGATTTATTTGACCAATATGCCCAAAACCTCGACGTAGATTTGGAAATCGGCATGGAATCGATGTATGACCAAACCCTCAAAGCCATCAACCGACAATCGACACACCAAGCGTTTTTGGACACCATAGAGCAATGCCGAAACCGACACTTCGACGTGTGCGTTCATACGATTTTTGGCTTGCCAAACGAAACGCAAGAGATGTGGCTCAACGTTGCCCATGAACTCAATCGGCTGCCCATCAAATTTGTAAAACTCCACCACCTCTACATCGCCAAAGGCTCTATCATGGGCGTGAAATACCTCCGAAATCCCGAAATGTTCAATCTGTTTTCACTCGAAAGTTACACCGATTTTTTGTGCCAATTTATACCGTTGCTTCGCCCCGATATGGTCATTCAACGCTTGTTTGCAGTGTCGGATTATGAGTTTCATATCGCACCAAGTTGGGGCTTGCAAAAAAACCAAATCCAATCTCACATAGACCGAACATTGGCAAACCGAAACATCAAACAAGGTAGCCTCTATCAGGTCTAAGCGATTAATAACTATTTATTGCATCTTTTTGCCTTCAAATAAAATTATTATCCCGAAATTACGTTTTATAATCTGTAACGCTATTGCCTCTAACATTCTAACACAAAGGCATCACTTTTTAATCAAACGCTATGAAATGAAAACTACACACCACACCAATATCAAATGTTATGATGGTTTTAGAGCCTTGTTCATTGTATCGTGCATCTGCTTTTTGTCCCCCAACAAACTCTTTGCGACACACAACCGAGGCGGCGAAATTACCTACAAACACCTATCTGGTCTCAACTACGAATTTATTATCACCACCTACACCAAAATAAACGCCGCCGCCGACAGACCCAAAATAGAAATAAAATGGGGCGACAACATCACCGACTCACTCAACCGAAACCAACAAACAAACATCACCAGCGACATAAAAAAAAATACTTACATCGGCACACACACCTTCCCCGCATCGGGAAACTACAAAATATCGGTCGAAGACCCAAACCGCAACTTGGGCGTTATCAATATCCCAAACTCGGTCTATGTACCCTTTTATATCGAAACATTCTTAGCCATAAACCCTTTTACACCACCAAACAACTCTGTCCTACTCCTCAACCCACCGATAGACAACGGCTGCGTCGATAGATTATTTGTTCACAACCCAAACGCTTACGATGCCGACGGCGACAGCCTGAGCTACTTGCTCGTAGCCTGCAAAGGCGAAAGAGGTTTGCCAATCATCGGATTTAGATTCCCAAACGCAAGCAACTCATTAACCATAAACCCCCAAACGGGACAACTCATCTGGGACAAACCCACGCAGATCGGCGAATATAACATTGCCATAAAAATAACCGAATGGCGAAATGGGCTGGCGGTCGGCTCTGTACTTCGGGACATGCAAATTGACATCACCGTGTGCCAAAACAACCCGCCACGCATTCAAACCCTGCGGGATACCTGCATAGAAATAGGCAAAACCCTCTCGCTCGGCATCTCTGCCACCGACCCCGACCCAAACAACCTCATAACCCTATCGGCAACAGGCGCACCGCTCAACTTTGGGGCTACATTTCCCCAAAACACAGGCAACCGAACGGTCATAAGTCAATTTAATTGGACACCAGCCTGCAATGCCGTCCGAAAACTGCCCTACCAAATGCTTTTTAAAGCGGCAGATAGTGGCTCGCCTGCTTTGGTCGATTTAAAAACATGGAATATCACCGTCGTAGCAACGGCTCCAACGCTGGTCTCGGCTCAATCTTCGGGCGGAAAAATAACCCTCAACTGGAACACCTATCTCTGCTCAAACGCACGTGGATTTAAAATTTATAGACGAAAAGGTAGTTTTGCATTCACGCCATCGGTCTGCCAAACGGGCATGCCCAACTTTGCTGGCTACGAACTCATCGACACGCTGATGGGCATAAACCGAACGACCTATACCGACACCGACAAAGGCAAAGGATTGGGGTCTGGTGCAGAATATTGTTATAGAATATCGGCTTTTTTCTCGCCGTTTGCCAATTTTCCGCTCGATGGTGCCGAAAGCTATGTGTCGAACGAAATCTGCAACGTCGTCAAAAGAGATTTGCCCGTGATCACCAAAGTGGACGTAAACACGACCAACACCACCAACGGACAAGTGCTTATCAATTGGGCAAAGCCCAATGCCTTGGATACCAATCAGTTTGGACCGCCTTACAAATACGAACTTTACCGAACCGTAGGTTTTCAAAACAACAACATAACAAGGCAACTCATCAAAACCCAAACCGCCAATACATTTGCCAACCTGACCGACACATCTTTTATAGACAACACGCCCAATACTGCCTCAAATGCCAATGCCTATCAGATAGATTTTTTGTATAATGGCACAGAAAAAGTAGGTTTGGCAAAAGCCTCGTCGTCGGTGTTTCTCAAAGCCGCAGGGCTGCCCAACAGAATACAACTCAAATGGAACTTCGAGGTGGGTTGGAGCAATGATTCTTTTTATGTGTTTAGAAAAAATGGCAACGCATTTCAAAAAATAGCAACCATCGTGGGCAGCACCAACTATACGGACATCGGTTTGGTTAATGGCTTGTCTTATTGCTACTATGTGGAGAGCATCGGGCAGTTTAAAAATAATCCGACGCTCAGGCAAATCATTGCCAACAAATCGCAGCAGGTTTGCGGCACACCCAAAGACACCATTCCGCCCTGCAACCCAACCTTTAAACTCACCAGCCAATGTACAGAATATCAAAACACACTGCGATGGAACTACCAAACGACTGATAGCTTGGGCTGTGCCGCCGACCTCAAATTTTTTAATATTTATTATAAACCAAAACTCTCTGATGAATTTAAAATCCTCGTACAACTCGACAAAAACCAACGCACGTTCACACACACAAACCTGCAAACATCGGTCGCTGGCTGCTATGCCGTCGTAGCAGTCGATTCGTCAAACAACGCCAACGCCATAGCCGATACGCTCTGCATAGACAACACCTGCCACGAATATAAAATCCCAAACGCAATTACACCAAACGGCGACAACCTCAACGAGACCTTGATGCCATTTGCCAATTATAGATTTGTAAGAACCATCGATTTTCGGCTCTACAACCGATGGGGCATCGAAGTATTTAGAACCCAAAACCCAAACATAGATTGGGAACCCAAGAACGAACCGTCAGGCACTTATTTCTATACCTGTAAAATCACTTTTATAGGCTTAGAAAACGATACCTCCAAAAAAATTAAAGGAACGGTCGAACTCATCAAATAATATGTAATCTGGCACATTTTTTTTACTATGAAAGACAAAAAACAAATACTTATATGCGGTCCTTGCAGCGCCGAAACCGAAGCACAAGTATTGACCATTGCACACGAAATAAAAGACATTCCAAACCTCAAATATTTTAGAGCAGGCATCTGGAAACCCCGAACCCGTCCCAATTCCTTTGAGGGCGTGGGCGAAATAGGGCTTCCGTGGCTCCAAAAAGTGCAAACCGAATGCCAATTGAAGGTCATTACGGAGGTGGCAAAAGCAAGCCACGTAGAACTGGCACTCAAATACGGCATCGATGCCTTGTGGATTGGTGCCAGAACGACCGTCAATCCGTTTTCGGTTCAAGAAATTGCCGATGCACTGCGAGGGGTCGATATACCTGTGTTTGTCAAAAACCCTATCAATCCCGACCTCAACCTGTGGATTGGTGCCATAGAAAGGCTTCAAAATGTGGGTCTGACGCAACTCGGTGCCATACATAGAGGGTTTTCGAGCCTGCTAAAATCGACTTACCGCAACGAACCGATGTGGAATCTTTTTATCGAATTTAAAAGGCTCATCCCCAATTTGCCGCTCATCGTTGATCCAAGCCACATGGGTGGAAAAGATTTTTTGGTCGCCGAATTGGCACAAAAAGCGATGGACTTGGCAGCAGATGGCTTGATGATTGAAACGCACATCAGCCCAAAAACGGCATGGAGCGATGCCGACCAACAACTGACACCCGCCGACCTCAAAACACTGCTCAACAACCTAATTGTGAGGCAAGAAAACCTAAACTCAAAAAAACACTTGCAAGAACTCGAACAGATGCGTGATGCCATCGAAGAGATAGACCGTCGGCTCATCGAATGCCTTGCCCAAAGGGCAAAACTGACAGACGAGATAGGCAAGTTTAAGAAAAAAAATAATGTAACAATTTTGCAAGTTCGACACTGGGACAACATACTCAAAGCCCGACTCCAACAAGCCCAGCTCCTCGATTTGGACCAGCAATACATCAAACACATCTACCAAGCCATACACGAACAATCTATTGCTATACAAAGGCATTCGCTTGATAAAACCTAAAAAATAATCCATTTACAGCCCAAAAATATGCACATCGGCGTGATAGTAGCCCGTTTTCAAACCCCTTTTCTACACGAAGGACACCAAAAACTCCTCCAACTCGTGGCAGATACCAACGATAAAACCATACTCTTTTTGGGAACAAATGGGATAACATTGACCCAAAATAACCCATTATCTTTTGAAATTAGAAAGCAGATGGTCCAAAGTTTTTTGCCCAATATTGATATTTATCCTTTGGCAGACAC
>JAYWHZ010000227.1:0-9757 GCA_043777395.1 Bacteroidota bacterium | reverse complement strand
AAAGATATGCGATTCGGCATCTTTGGCTTCCTCCTGTTCAACGATTGGAGTGCAAGAGACATTCAGGCGTGGGAATATGTGCCGCTGGGACCCTTTTTGGGAAAAAACTTCTGCTCCACCGTCTCCGCATGGCTCGTAACCATCGAAGCACTCGAACCGTTTAGGGTCAAAACAGAAACACAATCGCCCGATGTCTTGGATTATCTCAAATGCGACACCGCCACCAACTTCGACGTGCAGCTCCAAGTCGCCATATTGCCCCAAAACAGCCCACAAGAAACCATCGTCTGTCAGTCAAACTTTAAATATCTGTACTGGAATATCTGCCAACAACTTGCTCACCACACCATCAACGGCTGCAACGTCAATGTCGGCGATTTGATGGCATCGGGTACCATCAGCGGACCCGAGCCACACCAATTTGGCTCTATGCTCGAACGCTCTTGGGGTGGCAAAAATCCACTCACACTCAACGACGGTTCTATACGCACGTTCATCAACGACCACGACACCGTGATAGTCAGAGGATTTGCCCAAAAAGACGGCACGAAAGTTGGATTTGGAACCTGCATAGCAACTGTTTTGCCTGCAAAAAACAACCATTGACCCAAGACAAAAAAATCAATCCTTTGATGTGTTTGCCCAATAAGTTGATGAAAATTTTTAGATAAAATCTTTTAGATAAAATCTTTTTTGGCTTGCTTCATTTTAATAACCTTAATTTTGTTTACTTTTTTGATAAAACCTACTTATAAAGAATGAAAAAAATTGTTGTTTTTACCTCAGGAGGCGATTCTCCGGGTATGAATGGTGCCATTAGAGCCGTTGTGCGTTCGGGCATCTACTATGGTTTGGAGGTTATGGGCAGTATGAGAGGCTACAATGGCTTAATCAACAACGACCTTATCCCGATGAACGCCCACAGCGTTTCAAACATCATACAGCGGGGCGGAACGATACTCAAAACGGCTCGAAGCAAAGAATTTATGACCCCAGAAGGTCGCCAAAAAGCCTACGACAACCTTGTGGCAAACGGCATTGACGGTATGGTGGCTATTGGCGGCGACGGCACCTATACGGGAGCAATGGTTTTTTACAAAGAGCATAAAATACCCACTATCGGCATTCCCGGCACGATAGACAACGACCTCTACGGCACCGATTATACCATTGGTTTCGACACCGCCGTCAATACAGCCCTCGATGCCATAGACAAAATCCGAGACACCGCCGACAGCCACGACCGTCTCTTTTTGGTCGAAGTGATGGGTCGTGATACGGGTTATATTGCGATGGAAGTGGGCATAGCCGGTGGGGCAGAGGCTATTTTGGTACCCGAGAGCAAGACCAATGTTCAGGAGTTTTACGATTTGTTGGAGAATGGTTTGCGTCGGCACAAGACTTCTTTTATCGTCGTTGTTGCCGAAGGCGACGAGCTGGGCAATGCCCACCAGATAGCCAAGTATGTGGGTGAAAAATACCCTCAATTTGATACCAAAGTATCCATTTTGGGGCATATTCAGCGAGGTGGCAAGCCCAGTGCCAGAGATAGAGTGTTGGGTTCGAGACTGGGCATGGCAGCCGTGCAGGCACTTCGCAACGGTCAATACAACCAAGCAGCGGGCATTGTGGACAATCAGGTTGTTTATACCGATTTTCAGGATGCCATTACCAAAGACAAAAAGATTAATCGAAACTTGTTTAAATTGGTTGATATTTTGGGTTGATGATTATTTTTAAATGAGTTTTTTAAATTTTTAATTCTGATTTTATAATTTTTTATAGGTTGTCTATAAAATACTGGCTAATTTTTTTCATGAGGTGTATTCGGTCTTTGCCTTGCACGTTGTGTGCGTGTTCGGGATAGACGAGATAATCGACCAAAATATTTCTTTCTACACATTTTTTGAGGTATAGGAGTGTGTGTTGCCAAACGACTACGTCGTCTGTTGTGCCGTGTATCAGGAGCAGTTTTTTGTCTTTGAGGTTATCGACATAGTTGAGTGTGTTGGCGGTGTTGTAGCCTTGTGGGTTTTCGGTTGGTGTGTCCATATAGCGTTCGGTGTACATGACTTCGTAGTAGTTCCAATCGACGACGGCACCGCCAGCCACGCCGACTTTGAAGGTATTGGCTTGGCGAGATAGCAGGCTTGTGGTCATAAATCCGCCGAAGCTCCAGCCATGAACACCCATTCTTTTTTGGTCTATAAATGGCAGTGTTTTGAGATATTCGATGCCTGTCATTTGGTCTTGCATTTCTGTTGTTCCCAGATTTTTGTGTACGGCTTGCTCGAAGGCGAGGCTTCTGTTTGCGGAGCCTCTGTTGTCCATCGAAAAGATGAGATAGCCTTTTGAGGTCATGTAGTCGTACCAGAGATTGCCTGATTCGGGAAATCGATTTTTGATGAGTTGGAGGTGTGGTCCGCCATATACATAGACGATGAGTGGATATTTTTTGGTCGAGTCGAAGTTGTCGGGTCGCATGAGTTTGCCGTAGAGTGGTGTGCCGTCGCTGGCTTTTAGTGTGATGTTTTGGACGGTGGCCAGGGTGTAATTTTGGAGTGGATTTTGGGCTATGAGTATTGTTTTAATCGTTTTTCCTTTTGTGTCAGTGGTGTTTATTTGTCGGGGCGTTGTGGCGTTGGTGTAGGCATCGATGCAGAATATGCCGTTGGTTTGGAGTGTGTGTGTGCCGCCTATTTGGGATAATGGGTTTATTTTTTTTGTTTTTAGGTTTATGGAAAATGGGTTTTCTTCGGTGCCTAAGTTGCCGTTTTGGTCTTTTGTGGCGGTGATGAATATATTTTCGCTTGTGTCATCAAACCCAGCGATGTTGAGGATATTAAAGTTTCCCGATGATATTTGGTTGATGAGTTTGCCTTGGGCGTTGTAGTGGTAGAGGTGGTTGTAGCCGTCTCTTTCGGATAGCCAAAGAAATTCGTTTGGTTTTGTGGGTAAGAATATCAAGCCGTGTTCGGGTTCGATATATTTTTCATTTTTTTCGGTAAATAGTATTTTTTCCAATTGTCCTGTTTGGGTGTTGTATTGATTGAGCGACATTTGGTTTTGTTCGGGGTTTACGATGGCAACGGCGATGCTTTGTTCGTTTGGAAACCAGCTGATGTTGGTCAGGTATTGTTTGGCGGGCGTGCCTGTTTGTAGGTAGATGGTTTTTTGGGTTGTGGTGTTAAAAATGCCAATGGTTACCTCGTGGCTCGTCATGCCTGCCATGGGGTATTTGATGTTTTTGACGGTGGCGGGTTTGCTTTCGGTGTTTAGTATTGGGTAGTCCGTTACCATCGTTTCGTCCATTTTGTAGAAGGCTAATAGGTTTCCTTTTGGCGACCAGAATGTGCCTTTTGTGATGCCAAATTCGTTGCGGTGAACGCTTTGCCCCGACACGATATTTTTGTTTTTTTCGTTGGTGAGTGTTATTTCTTTGCCATTTTTGTTTACGAGCAGGTTGTTGTCTATGGTGTAGGCTATGGCGAGTGTGTTGGGTTCGATGTCGTCGTTTTGTGCGTTTTCGTTGATTGTTGCTTGGGTGTTGAGTTTTTTTGTTGGTATGTGATAGGTTTTTATGGTGCCGTTGTTGTTAAAGTAGAGTGTGTTTTCGTTTTGCCACGAGAGCAGCGGCATTGCCAAGAGTTCTAAGTCTGCGGCTTTGAGTAGCGTATCGTCGTTGCTTTTGGTGCTGTTTGCTTGCCCCGCCACGAGGCAGTTGTTGGCTACAAACGTGTATTGGTTGGTGTTTGGTCGGCAGGCGAGTTGCGAAAGGTTTTGGACGGCGAGTTTGCCTCTGAGACCCATTGCGGCTTCTTCGATGGTGAGCGTTTTGGTTGTTTGTGCTGGGGCGTTGTTTGCCCAAAAGAGTATAAACAAGCAGGATAGCAAGCAGATGTGGTGTTTCATAAAGGTATAAAAAAGGTTTTTTGTTAAAGAGTGTAATAAAAAATTGGTTCACAAAAGTACATCATAATGACCACATAGCCCAAAAAAAATAAGAGATAGCGTTCAAAAATATTGACCAGTAGTTTTTGGAAAAAAATCGGGTTGTTGGGTGTCATTTAAACAAAAAAGCCCAACACGAGGCTGGTACTTTTTGTGGCTAAAAAGCCTACTACTTTGTATTGTTTTAATATTGTGTTTTGTGTTTAATTTAAAAAAAAATCAATCGTTTGGGTGTGTTTTGATAGATTATAGGGCAACCATTTCATTTAAGGCGTTGATTTTTTCTTTGAGGGTTTGCTCTCTGATGGGTTTGTGGATGATACTGGTGTTGGAGATGGAAGCCACTGCGTCTATCAGGGCATCGTCTTGGCTGGCGGTAACAAACAAGATGGGTGTGTTTGAAAACGCACGGATTGCCCTGGCGGTATCGAGCCCTGTGAAGCCGCCGTTGAGGTAAAAATCCATCAAAATAACGTCGATGGGGGTATTTCTGGCGATTTCTATGGCTTTTTTGCCGTTGTCGATGGTCGAAATCACCTTGTAGCCCAAGCGTCTGATGAGCGTTTCGTTAATCATAGCCACGATGAGTTCGTCTTCGACTATTAAAACATTTTTGACGTTGCGTAATGGATTTGAGGGGTCGATGTGGGTCATGCTTAGAGGGTGTTATTTTGGATACAAAGTTAAAAAAAAATCGGATACAATAATTTATTTTTTTATCATACAAATTTACGCCCAAATCCAACGCCTAAAACCATGATATTGACCCTTTTGTTACATTTGGACACGCCACAAAAATTGAATTTAAAACCATTAAATTGAAATAAAAAACACCAAAACACACAACCCTCAACCTCCATAAAATTAATTAAAAAATTATAAATCAATTGGTTAAATAAATAAATAAACATGATATGACAAAAACACAATCACGTAATACTTAGGGGCTTTGTTGCTTAATTTGGCATAGTTTAAAAAAAATAAAAAAAATCGTTCAATTCAAAAACTATTCTTATCTTTGCACCAACGTTTTAGGATAAAAATAGAGGGGGCTTTTTAGTCCCCTTTTGCTATGTGTCTCAAAAAAATAAGGCTCAATTAAAATACAACAATACACACCAATCCAATCATGGACATCAAACGCATCAAAGAACAACTGACCCAACACCTCAATGACCTACTGGAAAACCAACCCGTTTTTTTGGTCGAGGTCTCGGTAGCCAAAAACAAAATAGACATCACCCTCGACGGCGACACAGGCATAGGCATAGACCAATGTGGCGAGGTGAGCAACAAAATAAGCACATTCATAGACGAGAACAACCTGATGCCCGATAACAAATACAACCTCATGGTCTCGTCGCCGGGAGCAGAAAAACCCCTGCGGCTCCTCAGACAATACCCAAAACACATCGGCAGAACCATAGAAATACTCTCGAACGAAAACCCAACACCCCTCAAAGGCATACTAAAAACCACCGACAACAACACCGTCGGCATAGAATATAAACAAAAAATAAAAGGCAAAAAAATAGAACTCATCACCCACAACATCGCCTTTGAAGACATTAAAGAAGCCAAAATAAACATCGCATTTAAATAAAAATAAAACACCGACAAACACATAACCCCAAAAATAAAAAAAATAAAAAAATGAGAAATAAAGAATTGATAGACTCCTTCTCGGAGTTCAAAGAATTCAAACACATAGATAAAGCAACCACCATGCGGGTCTTAGAAGACGTGTTTAGAAGCATGCTACGCAAAAAATATGGCACCGACGAAAACTTCGACATCATCATCAACACCGAAAAAGGAGACCTCGAAATATACCGACGACGAGAAATCATAGACGACAACTCCGAAGACATCTGGGACGCAGACAAAATAGCCCTCGCCGATGCCCAAAAAATAGAACCCGACTTCGAAATCGGTGAAGAACTCACCGAAATCGTTAATATGGAACTCGAATTTGGCAGAAGAGCCATACTCTCAGCCAGGCAAGCACTCGTACAACGCATCATGGAACTTGAAAAAGACAGCCTCTACAAAAAATATAAAGACCGAGTAGGCGAACTCATCAGCGGCGAAATATACCAAATATGGAAAAAAGAAATCTCCGTACTCGACGACGAAGACAATGAACTCTTGCTCGAAAAAGACGACCAGATACCAAACGATGTCTATAAAAAAGGCGAAAACATCAAAGCCATCATCAAAAAAGTAGATTACAACACCACCAACAACAACCTCAAAATATACATCTCCCGAACCGAACCCGACTTTTTGGCAAGACTCATCGAACTCGAAGTACCCGAAATATTTGACGGACTCATCACCATCAAAAAAATCGTGAGGCAACCCGGCGAACGTGCCAAAATCGCCGTCGAATCATACGACGACCGCATAGACCCCGTGGGGGCTTGCGTAGGCATGAAAGGCTCTCGAATACAAGGCATCGTGCGTGAACTCCGAAGCGAAAGCATAGACGTGATAAACTATACCACAAACCTCAACCTGTTTGTAGCCAGAGCATTAAGCCCAGCCAAAATCACAACCATCAACATCGACGAAGAAAAACGAAAAGTCGCCGTGTTTGTCAAACCCGACCAAGTGCCGCTCGCCATCGGCGCTCGTGGCTCAAACATAAAACTCGCCGCCAAACTCGTAGGCTACGAAATAGACGTATTCAGAGACACCGAAGAAGAATTTGAAACAGACATCGAGATAGACGAATTCTCAGACGAATTTGAACCATGGATTATCGAAGAACTCAAACGCATTGGACTCGACACAGGCAGAAGCGTACTCGAAGCCGGCTTTGATGAACTCCTCAGACGAACAAGCATCGAAGAAGAAACCATCAAAGAAATACTGCAAACACTCACCGACGAATTTGAAGACTAAGCACCGCCAGCTATTCAAAAATAGGATAAAAATACCACAAAGATAAGCAGAGTAAGCCAATCAAAAAGCCCTCAAACCCCCAAACTCGCCAAAGCCGCAAGGTGCCGGCGGGTTTTATTACACTTTTCTTAGATTAAGTATCGACAATTGCCTTTTTTTTTGTAGTTTTGCAAAAATAAAATAAAATCACTCACAAAAAAGCGACTTCAAATCAACAAAGTACCGCTTTCCAATTACTGAATGTCCGAAATAAACAAAAATATTAGATTAACAAAAGCAGCCAGCGAGCTCAATATCTCGTGGATGACTGCCCACGAAACATTGGAAGGAAAAGGATTCTCTTTGGATAAAAACCCAAACAGTAAACTCTCCGATGAGATGTATGATGTATTGACACAAGAGTATGCCAAAGACCGCAAACTCAAACAACAAGCCGACCAAATCATCATTGGTGCCGCTGTGCCTAAAAAAGAAACACTATTTGCTCCCAATACAAACACAGAGCGAAAAGAAAACCCGTTTGAAGCCTACAACAAAGCAAACCAAGCACAAGCTGCCAAAACCATAGACCAAAACGAACCAACACCCAAGACAGAACCCATAAAAATAGAACAACTAAAAACCGAACCAACAAAAACCGAGCAACCGACAACAGAACCCACAAAAGTAGAACCAACAAAAACCGAGCAACCGACAACAGAACCAACAAAAGCAGAAACCAACCAAACACCCAAGCCAGAACCAAAACCACACACCGCAGAAACTCAAGCCCAAAAACAAGAACCCGAAAAAACACCAACCACCCAACAAGACACCAGCACCAAACCCATCGAACCAAAGGCAACAACCAGCACCTTAGGCTCAAAAATATTGGGTAAAATAGACCTCACAGAATATAACGAATCGCTACAAAAACAAAAAGACGCAGAAACAGAAGCCAAAAAATTAAAAAACAAACAAAAAAGAGATAGACGAAAAAAGAAAAAATTGGACGGCGAACCAGACGACACAAACACAATAGAGCCAAACACAACACCACAAGCACAACCAAAAAACGCCGTAGAGCCAAACACAACGCCACAAACACAAACAAAAGACACAACCGAACCAAACACAACGACACAAGTAGAAGAAGAAACCGTCATAAGAGCAAAAGGCGAACGCCTACAAGGCACAACCGTAATCGGAAAACTCGACCTGACACAATACGACAAAAAACCAACAACACCATCAGAAGCAGACAAAAAACGCAAACGCAAACGCAAAGACAAAAAAGGCGAAGTCGTCGCATCATCAACACAAGAACCCAACAAATTTGCCAACAAAACCACACAAGCACCAATCCTGCGTGATGCCGATGGAAACCCACTCACAGGTCCAAACAGACCCATCGTGCCCATCAATAGAGAAAATAGACCAAGACCAAACGACAGCAACGCTCCCAATAGACCACCAAACACAGCAGGAACAGGGCAAAACCGACCACGAACAGGCACCAATACCGGAAACTCAACAGGCGGAAACAACCGATTCCAACCCAAATCACAACCCGACAAAAAATCAGTATCGGCACAAATTAGCCAGACAAACACCAGACTAAACGCATCAAGCAAATTTAGCCAACGCTCAAAAGACCGAAAAGGACGAAGAAACGAACGAAGCATCGCCTCCGAAGAACGACAACTCAGAGAGGACATGGAGCAAAAACAACTCAAACTAACCGAGTTCATCACCAGCTCCGAACTCGCAAGCCTCATGGACATCGACGTCAATGAAGTCATCTCTACATGCTTTGCACTCGGAAAAATGGTAAACATAAACCAAAGACTCGACGCCGAAATCATAGAAATCGTAGCCAGCGAATTCGGATTCGAAGTCGAATTCGTCGATGCACAAAACAACCAAGAAGACCTGACCGAACCCGACGCACCCGAAAACCTACAAACAAGAGCGCCAATCGTAACCATTATGGGACACGTAGACCACGGCAAAACATCACTACTCGACTACATCAGAAACGAAAACGTCATCGCAGGCGAAGCAGGTGGCATAACACAACACATCGGTGCCTACGAAGTCGAACTGCCAAACGGAAGAAACATCACCTTCTTAGATACACCAGGACACGAAGCATTCACAGCCATGAGAGCCAGAGGTGCCAAAGTAACCGACATCGTCGTGATAGTCATCGCCGCCGACGACTCCGTCATGCCACAAACCAAAGAAGCCATCGCCCACGCACAAGCCGCCAACGTACCAATCATATTTGCCTACAACAAAATAGATAAACCCGGAGCAGACATCGCCAGAGTCCAAAATCAACTCCTCGAAATGAGCGTCATGACCGAACAATTTGGTGGAAAATACCAAGAGCAAGGCATATCAGCCAAAAAAGGACTACACATAGACGAACTACTCGAAAAAATACTCCTCGAAGCAGACCTCTTAGACCTCAAAGCAGACTCCAACAAAAGAGCAGCAGGAACAATCATAGAAGCAACACTCGACAAAGGAAAAGGAATCATCACAACCATACTCGTTCAAGGCGGAACGCTACGTGTCGGCGACAACATGCTCTCCGGTGCCTATTTCGGTAAAGTCAAAGCACTCATCAACGAACGTGGACAACGCATCAAGTCAGCAGGACCATCGCAGCCCGTCCAAATACTCGGACTCAGCGGAACACCTACCGCAGGCGACATGTTCTACATCATGGAAACCGAATCCAAATCAAGAGAAATAGCCAACAAACGACAACAACTCATCAGAGAACAAGGACTACGTGCCCGAAAACACATCACACTCGACGAAATCGGTAGAAGACTCGCCATCGGTAATTTCCAACAACTCAACATAGTCATCAAAGGAGACGTAGATGGCTCCGTAGAAGCACTATCAG
>JAYWHZ010000226.1:0-2854 GCA_043777395.1 Bacteroidota bacterium | reverse complement strand
TGGCTAAGGCATTTAAAAACGGCGACATACGGTCGGGCTACTACCGAGACCAAACCTTTATGTTTGCAACGGGCATGTCGGACATTCGCAAGTTTTTTGCACAGCTCTATGCCGTTATGACCGTAGAAGATGAGCCTGCCTCGGCTGGCCGGATGATGAACGGACACTTTGGCACTCGATTTTTGGACGACAAAGGGCAGTTTAAAGACTTGACCAAAGAAAAACATTCGACCTCCGACATTTCGCCCACAGCAGGGCAAGTTGGTCGGGCTTTGGGTGTGGCTTATGCCTCAAAACTATATAGAAACAACCCCGAACTCCAAGATTTTAAACAGTTTTCTATCAATGGAAACGAAATTTCGTTTTGTACCATTGGCAATGCCTCGACCGCCGAGGGGCATTTTTGGGAAGTCTTGAACGCAGCGGGCGTGCTGCAAGTGCCGCTTGCTATCTCTATCTGGGACGACGGCTACGGCATATCGGTACCCGCCGAATTTCAATCGACCAAAAACGACATAGGCGAGCTCCTCAGTGGCTTTCAACAAAACAAAGATGCTCGGGGCTACAACATCTACACCTGCAAAGGCTGGGACTATCCCGCCTTGGTCGAAATGTATCTCAAAGGCATTGAAGAGATAAGACGCACCCACGTGCCTGCTATTTTCTACATTACGGAAGTAACTCAGCCGCAAGGGCATTCGACCTCTGGCTCTCACGAACGCTACAAATCGAAAGAGCGACTCGACTGGGAAACCCAATACGACTGCCTAACCCAAATGCGGCAATGGATTTTAAAAAATAACATAGCCCAAGATAGTGAACTCCAAGAGATAGAAAGTGCCTCGACCGAATATGTCAAAGACTGCAAGCAAGAAATATGGGATTTGTATAGAAATGACCTCAAAAGTCAAATGCAAACCGTCAAACCATTGCTCGAAAACCTAAGCCGACAACACGCCAACGACACCATGTTGGGCGACGCACTTACGCAACTCACTACGACCAAAGATTTTATTAGAAAAGATATTTTGATGTGTGTTCATGCTTTTTTGAGGCAGACACGACACCAAAACTCGCCCGAAAGGCAACAACTTCTCGAATGGAAAAAAGACACCGACAGCCAAAATTTTGACAAATATAACTCGTATCTGTACAGCCAATCCCAAACAGCACTTGCCAACATCAATGAAATAAAACCCATTTATTCCCAACATTCGGAGCAGATGAACGGCTACCAGATACTAAACAAAACCTTTGAACACTTGTTTGAGACCAACCCACTCGTGTTTGCCATCGGCGAAGATGTGGGCAAAATTGGCGATGTCAATCAAGGATTTATGAACCTACAAGAACGGTTTGGCGAAATCAGAATCTCAGACACCGGCATCAGGGAAATGTCTATCATCGGGCAGGGCATTGGGGCTGCCATGCGTGGTCTGAGACCCATCTGCGAAATCCAATACATCGACTATCTGCTCTATGCCATTCAAATTATATCAGACGATTTAGCCACCCTACAATACCGAACCAAAGGCGGACAAAAAGCACCACTGATTATCAGAAGTAGAGGACACCGACTCGAAGGCATCTGGCACTCGGGTTCGCCAATGGGCATGATTCTCAACGCCGTCAAGGGGGTCAATGTACTTGTGCCTCGAAATATGGTGCAGGCAGCAGGCTTCTACAACACACTCATCAAAAGCGATGAGCCAGCACTCATTATCGAATGCCTGAATGGATACCGACTTAAAGAAACATTGCCCGACAACTACACCGAATTTACGTTGCCACTTGGCGTACCCGAAACATTGCTACACGGCAACGACATCACCGTTGTAACCTATGGCTCAAACTGCCGAATAGCAACCCAAGCCGCCGAAATCCTAAAAGACCTCAACATATCAATCGAAATCATAGATGTTCAAACCCTCATGCCATTCGACACACAAGCCACGATAGCAAAAGCATTGGAAAAAACCAATAAAGTCATTTTCTTCGACGAAGACGTTTCGGGCGGTGCAACGGCATACATGATGCAGCAGGTACTCGAAAAACAACAAGCATACTATCACCTCGACGCAGCACCCCGAACACTCACCGCACAAAACCACCGACCAGCATACTCAACCGATGGCGACTATTTCTCAAAACCAAGCACCGACGACCTCGTAGCCCTTGCCTATACCATGATGCACGAATATTGCCCAACCGACTACCCAAAAATGGACTAAAACGCCAAAACCAATTTTGTGTATTTGGAGCGGATAGCCACTTTGCCACCCGAAGAGCAAAAACTTGTGCGGCGTGCCGAACAAGCACTGGTAAAGCGTATGCAATCGGGTGTTCAAATTTCTTCTACATAAAAAAAACGCATCTATTTTTGAGATAGATGCGTTTTTGTAGTTTTATTTTTTAGTCCAAATTATTTTTTATCGATGCTAAATTTACTGACAAGGCGTTCGTTTTTTGAAGTTTTGACTTCGATGATATACGAGCCACTAACCAAGTTATTGACATCTAATTTTACGTTTGAAGCATTGATATTTTGGCTCATGAGGCGTTCACCCATCAGGTTTGTGATGGTGATGATGCCTTCGACATCGCTGCTAAAATCGAGATTCAGTTCACCATTCGATACGGGATTAGGATAAGCAGATAGCTGTATTTTATCTGTTTTGATGGTGAGTGTTACCACGTTTGAATATTGGAATGTGCCATCAAAATCGACTGCTTTTAGTCTGTAAAAATATTTACCAAAAGAGATTCTATCGTCTGCAAAAGAGTAGTTGGCTCCTGTGCTGTTATTTTTTGATTTTACTGACCCTATTTTATCAAATTTTTGTCCATCACGGCT
>JAYWHZ010000225.1:0-2856 GCA_043777395.1 Bacteroidota bacterium | reverse complement strand
AAAATTTCGGTGGCATGAGCCATTCGGTTTTCTGTGATTTTTATTTTTTGTGCCGCCGTTCTATCCATTGCCCTAAAACCGTTGTGGGCATCGGTCAGGCGGATACCCGTAAAGATTTGATTGACAAAGATAGCCATTTGCAAGACCATCTGCCTCGATTTTGGCACGGCGTGGCGGTCTTCTTCCTTCAAAAAACGTGAACCCAACACGACGTTGGCTTTTTTTTGAAGGATTGGTTGCAGCATGTCGTTGATTTGATTGGCATCGTGTTGCCCGTCGGCATCAAAATGAACGACCAAATCGGCACCATTCAAAAGGGCATAATCGCAGGCGGTTTGGAGGGCTGCACCTTGCCCCAGATTGACGATGTGTGTCAAAAAATGAAGGTTTGCATCTGGATTTTGGGCTTGATAGCGCAGCAGTTCGGTCTGGGTTTCGTCGGTCGAACAATCATTGACCACCACCACGTTTTTGGTTATAAAACTCTGAAAATGAACCGATTCTAAACGTTCTAAGACGCTGAATATCACCTTAGATTCGTTGTAGGCAGCTATGAGTATAAATAAATTTTGGGTATTTTGATGGTTCATGGATAATAATTTTATATTTTTTAACTAATCATGTAAAGCTTATCAAGTGTCTTTGGCTTAAAACAGATATTAAACTTAGAATAAAAAAATAAATTTAGGGCAAGGTATCAAATATTAGAATAAAAAACCAAGAGTTGATGAACAATAAGCCTAAAATCATAATTTTTTTCTACGTTTTGCCTTGCATTCTTACCCATTTCAACACATTTGCCCTCATCGTTTATCAGTTCGAGCAGGTTTTTGGCAAAGTCTTCGGGCGTGTCTGCCACACAAATATCGTGGTGGTTTTGCACCCCAATGCCCTCTGCCCCAACGCTTGTACTGACTATCGCCTTGCCCAACGCCATGCCCTCCAAAATCTTAATCCGCATGCCGCTTCCCGAAAGCAAAGGCACGATTAAGATGCCGCTTTCTTGGATAAATCGCTGAGCGTCTGCTACCTCGCCAACCATCTCTACGCCAGCTATCTGCTTGTTTTTAAGGTTTTTGGGCATCGATTTTCCAGCCACCAAGCACCTCAAATCGGGTTTTTGAGCCTTTACCAAACACCAGACATTATCCAGAAACCACAGCAGACCTTCTACGTTTGGCAGCCAATCGAGCGAAGCAATAAAACAAATTTGATGGCTTTGGGGCAACGAAAAATCGGGCTTTGCATCGGTCATAAATATCCCAAACGGCACAACCCACATCGGTTTTTTGCAACCCAACTGCTCCATCAACTTACTATCTATTTCGGTAATAGCACAAACACCATCGACTTGCTCAAAAACCTTCTTTTCGTCGCTTTTCAGGCGCTTGGCAAGCAGTTTGAAATAACGATTTTTGATCTTTTGAAGCCAAGTAGCATTTTTTTTATCGACAGACAGCCGCTCCCAAATCACACTTTCTACGTTTTGCGACACGTAAACAATCTTGGCTCGAGGGGCAAAACGCCTGATGCAAGCCACATAGGGCGTGGTGTAGAGCGTATCCAAATGAACGACATCAAACACATTGGCTTTCAACAGATTAACGAGGTCTTTTTCGACTTTTTTGCTATAAAATCGGGTTATGTTATATGATTGATTGCTAAAAAGAAGATTATAAATCGCATCAAATGGCTTAATATCCGTATCGACAAACGAGGTGTGAATTGCCTTGACGCCTTTCAAAAAATGTTGGGGCAATTGGTTTATATCAAAAAAATGTTTCTTTGTGTTCAAGCAAAAAAGCGTCAAATTTTGGTTGGCAGCAAGATAGCCTTTGGCAATGATGTTGGTGTAAATCACGCCACCGCTCGTGGGCGGAAAAGGCACTCTCGAATTGATTTGTAGGATATTCAAAACCGTTTTTTCTGTTTTTGGTTAATGGCTTGGCAAATAAAAATTCAAAATATGATGTTTCTCAAAAAATTGTTTTCTACCTCGATTGTAATCTTAATGGCTTGGCTCGGCAACAAATTTGGAATGCGTTCAGCCCATTCAATGAGGCAAATATTTTGGCTATAAAAATAATCTTCAATGCCCATATCTAAGGCTTCTTGCTCGTCTTTTATCCTATAAAAATCGAAGTGATAGATGGTTAAATCATTTTTTTTGGCAAAATATTCGTTCACCAAACTGTATGTTGGACTCGAAATCTGGCTACTATTGATGCCAAGCTGCATGGCAATGGCTTTGATGAGTGTGGTTTTTCCGGCTCCCATTTCGCCTTCAAAAGCAATTATTTTTGTTGTGCTTGCTGGGTTGTAGAGTGCATATTCCTCTACGATTTTTTTGGCTATCAGGTCTATGTCGTCAAGACGATATTGGCAATTGGTCATTTTAAAATTATTTTTTTTCAAAGACGGCATACGGCACAATGATTTCTTCGAGCGAAATGCCGCCGTGCTGAAACGTGTCTTTATACATGCCCACGTAGTGGTTGTAGTTGTTTGGATAAACAAAAAACTGGTTCGTGGTGGCAAAAGCGTAGGTTGAGCTCACGTGGTTTTCGGGCAAAAAAACTTTGGCGGGGTTTTTTACGGTAAAGACATCACGGTCTTGGTAGTTGAGATTTCTGCCTTCTTTGTAGCGTAGGTTGGTGCTTGTTTGTCGGTCGCCGATGATTCGGACGGGATTTTGAACCCTCACGCTGCCGTGGTCTGTGGTGATGACGATGGTTGATGGTTTTTCGGCAATGCGTTTGATGATTTCAAACAAGGGCGAGTGTTCAAACCACGATTTGGTGAGGCTTCGATAGGCGGCTTCGTCTTCGGCAAGTTCTTTGATGACCTTCATTTCGG
>JAYWHZ010000224.1:0-9808 GCA_043777395.1 Bacteroidota bacterium | reverse complement strand
ACCTCGACAAACTCTCCTTTGTGCCGCTCTCCAAAACCGAAGAACAAGAAATTGATGCACTCAACAAAGCCTACCAGATGGGTACAATCAGAGGTAGGACAGAAGCCAATTAAATGATTACAACACTTAACCCAACCCTAAATCAAAAAAAATACCTCATCGCAGCCATTTTTTTGGCAGGTGCTGTCGGCTTACACTTGCCCCAAACCAATGCCTTATTTGTGTTGCTCACACCCTATTCACTGTTTGCAACGGGCATTTTGATACTTTATAACGAACAAAAAAGAGAACAAAAAGTAGATTTTTTCTTGCTATCTACCTTTTGTTCGGGCTTTCTGATTGAGGCAGTGGGCGTGGCAACGGGCAAAATTTTTGGAGCATATCACTACACCAACGTGCTGGGTGCAAGCATTTTGGGTGTGCCGCTCATCATCGGGTTAAATTGGACGACACTCATCTATGCCATTG
Source organism: Bacteroidota bacterium (assembly GCA_043777395.1). Taxonomy (GTDB): domain Bacteria; phylum Bacteroidota; class Bacteroidia; order UBA7662; family JAYWHZ01; genus JAYWHZ01. The sequence continues at coordinate 9,340 of JAYWHZ010000224.1, read as the reverse complement.
GCACGCTATTAGACCGCTGGCAAACCCATTTTGTGTGCCAGGCTGTTGCCGCTGCTGCTCTGCTGACGCTGCTCGATGTCTTGATAGAACCTGTGGCAATCTATTTTCGGTTTTGGATTTGGGATTTGGGCGTGCCGGGTTTGCAAAATTATATGGCTTGGTTTGGGTATTCGCTGCTCGTCTTTTTGGTTTATTTTAAACTAAAATTAAGGTTTCAAAATCCTCTAAATACGACTTATTTGCTGGGTCAAGTTCTATTTTTTGGCTTAAATCTGTGTATCATCTATTTTTTTGCTTTTTAAACATTTTTCTACTTAATTTTTTTAAATGCTTTTAAAACTCAATCCAACACTCGGTTCGTAAATCTTTTATGTATCTTTCAATCATTATCCCAACCCACAACGAAAGTGAAAATATAGGCGCTTTGTTGTCTTTTCTAAAACAAAATGCCGACCAACGCCTGCTCGAAATCATCGTTGTTGATGCTCAAAGCACAGACCAAACCCAAGCCATTGCCCAACAAATGGAAGCCAAAACTATTGTCTCGACCCAAAAAAGCAGAGCCAAACAAATGAACTTGGGTGCCAAACACGCCTCGGGCGACGTGCTTTATTTTGTTCATGCCGACACGCAGCCGCCCACGAGCTACCTCGACGACATCTCAGAAGCCATCAACCAAAAAGCCGATTTGGGACGCTATCGGTGTGCCTTCGCACCGACCAATATGTGGCTCAACGCCAATGCTTTTTTTACCCGATACGACGGCTTGATGTGTAGCGGTGGCGACTTGACGCTCTTTGTCAGGCAAGAAGTTTTTTGGCAAAACAAGGGTTTCGACGAGCAAAGAATCATCATGGAAGACTACGCAATGGTGCAAAAAATTAGAAAAAATAAACAACACCGCTACCTCATCATACCCAAAAATGCAAGGGTCTCCACCCGAAAATACCGCACCAACAGCTGGTTTAGGGTCAATATCGCCAACTTGACGGTGTTTGCTATCTATGCCACTACCGACGACCAAACCCTGATGAAACGTTTTTATCAATGGTTTTTAAACCCATATTGAGACCAAAGTCAATCTTAAAAAAATGGCTATACTACCTCAAAATCGTTAGGCGTTTTTGTTTTTCGTAAGCCAAGCAAATTTTTTTTTCTGTTTCCCAATGATGCCCTTGCCAGCCTTGCCACGAAAAACCCAAAAGATATTTGTCGAAATGCTCATAATCGGGCGTTCTTAAAATGTTTTCAATAATGGCTATGCCCGAACTTGGCTCGTGGTGTAGCGGACTTTGGGCAATGATTTTTTGGTACAAGTGTTGGTATATTTCACCATCGATATAGGCTATTTTTTTAGATTTAAAACCCTGAAAGTCAATGATTTCTGTTGAATAATCGATGGGTTGAGCGGCGTTGTTGTCTATCAAAAAATCGTGGTTTTGGTTGGCAGGTCTCGTAAACCACACGCAATCTATCTGCTCTACGACGGCTTTGGGAATAGAATCATGCTTCAAAAATTTTTGTGCCGAAGAGCCGTTGTTTATCAAGGCGAGTATATTGGTTTTGGTGCCTGTGCCTTGGTTGTAGTTGCTACATTGGTTGAAACGCACGACTGTGTGGCAGCGGTTGTTTACAAAGTCGTTGTGATTTTTTAAGGGTACTTTGAGCCACCGAAGCCATCGTTTGTGGCGTGGTGCGTTGCCTATGACGATGATTTTTGGGCGTGTTTGAGCCATTTTATTCAAAATTGAACGACAAGATGAGTGTTCGAGACCTTAGGCTTTGAAGTGGCGAAGCGTAGAGGTGGTTTTCGGCAACCAAGATGTTGTTGAGTCCCGTTGCGAGTTTGAGTTCGGGGGCAAACTTAAAGTAGGGGAAGTAATAGTCGTAGCCGATGCCTATTTCCCAAGCGAAGTCGTTGCGATTGATTTTGATGTTGTTGTTGCTTTGGTTGTTTACACGCTGCTGCGACGACCAGTCGTACATGTATTTTAAGCCCGTAATCATATAAACTCGGTAGTTGTTGATGCGGTCGGAGCGGAGTTTAAGCATGACCGGCACCTCGATGTATGTGGAGCGTACTTGTTGCGTTTTGTTATACTGTTGTTTGCCTTCTATAAACTCATATTTCACGTCTTTTTGGGCAAAAAGCAGTGTCGGTACAATGCGTAGGCTGGCGTGTTCGCCCAAGCGAAAATCGGAGACGATAGCCAATTGAAAGCCCGGAAAAGCGACGGGCAAAATGGTTTTTAATGAATCGTTTGTCCTAAAACTTCGTTTCTCGGTGAGTTTAAATTTAGATGAATTGAGACCCACATTGAACCCAAAATGAACGGGTTTGTAGTCGTAATATTGGTTAAATTGTTGGGCAAAAAGGGCATTGCCAAGGGTTAGAAGTGCGATTAAGGAAAATATTTTTTTCATTGAAACTAAAAATTTAATATAAAGTAAGAATGGTTATTTTTGTCCCACATAGACCGATGCGATGCCAAACGTCAGGCGGTCTTGCAGGGTGTTTTTGTAGCCCAAATGGTCCATGACCGACAAAAACTCTTCGCCTTCTGGAAAGGCATTGACCGACTGGGGCAGATAGGTGTAGGCGCTGCTGTCTTTGGAAACGAGTTTGCCTATTTTTGGTAAGACGTAACGAAAATAAAAGGAATAAAATTGTTTGACGGGAAAATTTTTGGGCTTCGAGAACTCCAAAACGACTAATTTACCCTCTTTTTTCAAAACCCTTTTGATGTCTGTGAGACCTTTGTCGAGGTGTTCAAAATTTCTTACGCCAAAAGCCACCACTACGGCATCGAACGTGTTGTCGGCAAAGGGCAGCTGCTCGGCATCGGCAACTTCGAGGGTGATGTAGTTTTCTAAGCCTGCTTTTTTTACTTTCGTCTTGCCAATATTGAGCATGCCTTCCGAGATGTCTATGCCGATAATTTGTTTGGGTTTCAGTTTTTTGAATGCCGCCAACGCCAAGTCGCCCGTGCCGGTTGCCACATCGAGCAAAACCTGCGGTTGGTCGGCTTTGAGGTAGGAGAGGGTTTTGTTTCGCCAGTAAACATCGATGCCGACGGACAGCAGTCGGTTCAAAAAATCGTAGCGAGCCGAGATATTGTCAAACATCATGGCGACTTGCTCTTTCTTGGTTTTATTTTCTAATTTGGGATAGGGGACAACACTTTGCGGCATCGGTTTGTGAATTTTTGGAATAACGGGGTGGCGATATTGATGCTATTGGAACAAAAAAACGGGCATAAAGTTTCAATAATTTCATTGACCACACAAAGATACTATTTTTTTAATGACTGTGTCGAAATACAATTTTATACCCTCAAAACAGTTCTTTTATCAGAATATAAGATGCCATAATGAGTAAAAAATAGGCAAAAATGGGTTTTAGTTTCTTGTCCGAAATATATTTGACGAGCCTTGTACCCAAAAAACTGCCCACGACCGAAACCGATAAAAAACCCAACAGCAACCGCCAATCCAACGCCAGCCCAGTGCCAAAAACGCTTATCCCAAACCCAATCAACGTATTGACACCGATGATGAGCAGCGAAGTACCAATGGCTTTTTTGATGTCTAACTGGGCAAAAACCACCAGCGAAGGCACGATTAGAAAGCCACCGCCAGCACCTATCAACCCCGTGATACAACCTACGCCAAAGCCGCTTGCCATCAAAAAAAACAGATGAGGCTTCAAGTCTTCTTTTGGATTTAATGCCGTGTTGGTCAGCATTTTATAAGCCGATAAAAACATTAAGCCAGCAAATAAAACCAATAAAAACATAGACTTTGTAACGCAAAAACCATTGACACAAAACAATACTTTGGGCAGCAAAGGAACCACCAGCCAACGCATCAAAACCACCGAGACCACCGACGAAGACCCAAAAAGCAAGGCTGTGTCTAAACAAAAATTTTGGTATCTGATGTGATTCACCGATGCAAACAGACTCGTAAAACCCACTATAAAAAGTGAATATGTGATGGCAAGCGTTGGCTCAATGCCAAACAGATAGACCAAAATAGGAATTGCCATGATGGAGCCGCCGCCGCCTATCAAACCCAACACAAAACCCATAGCCAAAGACCCTAAATATCCAAAAAAAATGGGCAGCATATCACAAATATTGGTTAATTTTTTGAGCGTTTGAAGGTGTTAGAACTGCAACCCAAACTCGGTTGTGAATGTGGTTAGATAAGGATTTTGGATAGATAATTTCTCAAAATGCTCCAAAAAAGTGTACGGATTGGTTTGTTTTGGCGTTTGGTCTGTGGGTTTGGTGGTTTGCTCGACGGGGTTTTGTTGTTGTTTGTCCCAATCGGTCTGTTTTTGTTTGGCTTGATGGGCAGCGTCGCTCAGGTTTGTGATTTTTAGACTTGCGGCGGGGTAGCGGCTATCTGGTGCCGAACCCGTGTTTTTTTGTGCCACCCAGACAGGCGTTGGCTCTTGTGTTTCGATGGCAGTCGATGGTGTCTGTTGGGTTAGTTGTGGTCTTTGGGGTTCATTTTTTTTTTTATCCGTTGGCTCTGTTTCCGTCCTATCGTCGTCTTTTGCCCTAAACACAGCGTTCAGATTGGCAAGCCTCAGCAGAGCCAGTTCTAAGTGGTTGCGTTGGTTTCGGCTCGACTTGTATTGGAGTTCGCAGGCAGACAAAACGCTCAAACCCGAAATCAAAAACGCCGTCGAGGCAGCATTTGCTTGCTCCAAATACTGTTTTTTTACCTTATCCGTTACCTCCAACAGTCTTAGGGTCTTGGGTTCTTTCGACACCAAGAGGTTTCTAAAATGGCTCATCAATCCAAGCAAAAAATTTGAACCATCAAAGCCTTTCATCAGTATATCGTCCAGAAGAAGCAACGATTCGCCTATGTTTTGTTCTAAAAAATAATCCGTAGCCCTAAAATAATATGTATAATCGAGTACATTCAAATTGTCGATAACCGCCTGATAGCTGATGTTTCCGCCCGAGAAAGTGCCGATTTGGTCCAGCATCGACAAGGCATCACGCAGCGCCCCATCGGCTTTTTGGGCAATGACATACAGACCGTCATACTCATAATCGATATGCTCTTGTTGGCAAATATATTCGAGGTGTTTGGCGCTATCTTCGGGCTTTATTCTATTAAAATCGAAGATTTGACAGCGAGACAAGATAGTGGGCAATATTTTTTGCCGCTCGGTGGTTGCCAATATAAAAATGGCGTAGCTCGGCGGCTCTTCCAGTGTTTTTAGAAAAGCGTTGAAGGCAGCGTTGGAGAGCATGTGAACCTCATCAATGATATAAATCTTAAATTTTCCGGCTTGCGGCGGATAGCGTACCTGCTCAACAAGGCTTCTGATGTCGTCCACAGAGTTGTTGGAGGCTGCGTCGAGTTCAAAAATATTGACCGAACCCCCCGAGTTGAAACTCACACACGACGAACATTGGTTGCAGGGTTCTATCTCGGGCAGAAGTTGGGTACAGTTGATGGTTTTTGCCAAAATACGGGCATTGGTCGTTTTGCCCACGCCTCGAGGTCCGCAAAACAAAAACGCTTGTGCCAAATGATTGGTCTTAATTGCATTTTTGAGTGTAGCCGTAATGTGGTTTTGCCCCACGACGCTTGCAAACGTATCGGGTCTGTATTTGCGTGCCGAAACAATGAAATGGCTCATTTTTTAAGGTTTTTTGCTAATGTTGAGGTTTTTTTGGTGCATGTCAATAATTTTTTGCTCGATGGCAGAGGTCGAACAGCCCACCAGATAGTCTATCGTCTGAACTGTTCCGCCGCTTTCCACGACCCAATTGGCACCCACAATATCGGCTACGTCGTAGTCGCTGCCTTTGACCAAAACGTTTGGGCTGATGCCCTCAATGAGCCTTCGGGGCGTTGGTTCGTCAAAGACCACCACCGCCGACACGCACGAGAGTGCCGCTAAGATATGCAAGCGATCTATTTGGTTTTGAATGGGTCGATGGTTGCCTTTGAGCATGCGAACCGAAGAATCGGAGTTGAGACCCACAACGAGTTTTGTACCCAAATCGGCGGCACGGTAGAGATAGTCTATATGCCCACGGTGCAAAATATCGAAGCAGCCGTTTGTAAATACGATTGTCTCCTGCAAGTTTGTCCAGTGTTTGATAAGGGGCAAAATGGCGTTTAGGTCAATAAAAAACTTGGATTGTAAGGTTTGGTAATGCAAAGTATGGAAGGTTATAATTTCTGGCTACAAATTTAGGTTTTTAAAGTCAATGTGTCTGCAATAAATAAAAATTCCTTGCTATTCTGTCGCAGAACGAACAAGGAACATTTTCACATGTTAGACCAAATATATTATGCGTTGTCCCAAAAGACGTTTTTAAGACCAAAAGGGTTGCATGGTTTGGGTTATTTTTTAATTATCTATCTGTATTGTTCATTGCTTTTTGTGCCTAATTAAAATTCTATCGTAAATTTCTTGACTATTTATAGCAAATCTCCTTCCATAAATTGGATTATCTTCAATATATCTATCAATCCCCAAAATTTCAAATTGCCCAGGCAAATACTTATCTATGATCTTAAATGCTGTAATTTTTACGGTTTTTCCTTGCTTTTTTTGTCAAAGAGGTGAAATTTATTGGTCTCTTTCAAGCTCAAAACGGTTTTGTCTATCGTGTTGATGGTCTTGTTGAGGTCTGTTACGGTTTGGTTCAGGTTGGTATAGAGTTGTTGGTCGTTTATCAGTTTGCCCAAAGTGCCTTCGCCCCGATTTATTTTTGAGACTGTGGCGTTGAGTTCCGAAACGGTCTGGTCGAGTTTGTTGAGTGTTTTTGCTATGTCTTCTTTGGCTACCTCGTTGGTTATTTTATTGACGTTGGTGGTCGTGGTTTTGAGTTCGGCGGTTATGTTTTCGACGTTGTTGAGGCTTGCATTGAGGCTCGAGTTTTGGTTTTTGAGCAGGTAATCCATGTTTTTTGATACCGAATTGAGGTTCGATACAGTCGTTTGAATCTCTGCCAATGTTTTTTCATATTCGCCCGATTTGATTAAGCTATCCAGTTTTCTTGCCAGATTGTTGGCTTTTTGTTGAAAAGGTTCTAATTTTTCGGTTAGCTTCTCTTCCAACGTCATGGGCAAACTCCCTTTGAGCGTCTTGCCTTCTTCGAGCAATGGCATCTTGGGGTCGTTGTTGGCAATGTCGATGGCATAATCGCCCAACACACTTTGGCTCACCACATTAGCCAGCGTACCTTCATGGATTTTTAGCTTCGCATCGATGTCCAATGTAACACGAATGGTGTTGTCGTCCATCAATTTAAAACCCTGAATGCCACCAACCCGCAAACCATTAAAAACAATAGGCGTGGCTTTCTTTACGCCGTTTATCCTATCATAAACCACATAGTAAATGTTTGAACGGGCAAACAAATCTTTACCCTTCAAAAAATTGAAACCCAAGATAAGCAGCACAACGGTCAAGACCGTAAAGCAACCCACAATCATTTCGTTTGATATTTTAAATTTATTCATCGTCTGTTGGTATGGTGTTAATTAGACTTGACCCATCTTCGAGAACTTATCAATCCGCTGGGCAATGCGTTCTTGTGGGTCTATCGATTCGAGGGTTTCTAAGTGTTGTATCAATATTTGTTTTAGATTTTGGGCTGCCAGCACGGGGTCTCGATGCGAACCGCCGATGGGTTCAGGCACAATGCCGTCAATCAACCTATTGCCGAGCATGTCGGTGGCAGTGAGTTTGAGTTTCTCGGCGGCTTGCTCCTTAAAATCCCAACTTCGCCACAAGATAGACGAGCAGCTCTCGGGCGAAATAACAGAATACCACGTGTTTTCGAGCATCAGCACCTTGTCGCCCACACCCAAACCAATGGCACCGCCCGATGCCCCTTCGCCTATAATGACACAGATAATAGGCACTTTGAGCGTAAACATATCCCTGATGTTGCGGGCAATGGCTTCGGCTTGACCTCTGTGTTCGGCTTCTATGCCCGGAAAAGCACCCGGCGTGTCTATCAATGTTACGATGGGTTTGTTAAATTTTTCTGCCAGACGCATCAAACGCAAGGCTTTGCGGTAGCCTTCGGGGTTTGCCATGCCAAAGTTGCGGTATTGCCTCATTTTGGTGTTGATGCCCTTTTGGTGCCCAATAAACATGACCGTCTTGTCTGCCATCGTGGCAAAACCGCCCACAATCGCTTTGTCGTCGCCCACGTTGCGGTCGCCGTGCAGCTCTATAAAATCGGTACACATACTTTGGATATAAAACAAGGTGTAGGGTCTGTCAGGATGCCTCGATACCTGCACTTTTTGCCAGCCCGAAAGGTTTTGATATAAGGCTTTGGTGTCTTGTTCGATGCGTTTTTTGAGTTGGGCTATCTGATTGGTATAATCGGTTTTGCCTTTACTTTTTTCTTGCAACACTTCTACTTGTTCCAACTCATTGTATAGTTCTTCAAGTGGCTTTTCAAAATCAAGTAAGGTCATTTTTTGTATCAATTTATCAATGGATTGGATTTGGTGAATAAGTAAATATAAATTTTGAATGGTTTAGCCCACAAAACTACTATTTTTTTTTAATACTAATTGCTTTTTTTAAATCAATCTCAAAAAAAATACCATCGAGGTTTGTCGCCTCAATGGTATTTCTAACTATTCAAATGAATAAGAATTATTCGATAATTAATTTTTTGGTCGTCAATTCGTTGCCTGACTTCACACGCACTTGATACATGCCTTTGGCAAAGCCAGTCATGTCCAAATCAAAGGTTTTGAGGTTGTCGTTGCCGTTTATAGTTTGGGTCAATATATTGGCTCCCAATACATTGTAGACCGCAATATCGATGTTGTTTTTGGTATATACATTGCTAAAATTCAATGTCGTAGCACCGTTGCTTGGGTTTGGCATCAACTGAACATCAAACTTTGCTTCTCTCAACTCAACCACTCTGACGGGTGAATAATCCAATTTGCCATCTATTTCAACCGACTCTAAGCGATAGAAATATTGATTAAAACCAAAATTTAGCATTTCATCTTTGAAAGCATAGAAGTTGAGTGCGTTTGATGTTCCAGCACCTTTGAGCGTTCCGATGGTTTCAAAGTTTAGACCGTCTGTGCTTCTTTGTATATTGAATTTTTCGGAGTTGATTTCGCTTGCCGTGCTCCATTTCAAATCTACCACTCTGCCCGATAGCTTAGCCTCAAAAGAGGTCAAAGCCGTAAACAATGGGCTTGAACTGCACGGTCTGTTGGTGATGTCGGGATTTTTGATAGAGAAGCTTGTGGCATAGTTGCCTGTTGCTGGCTCACGAACTGTTGAGTTTACACCAGCACAATTCGTTATGTC
>JAYWHZ010000223.1:0-2871 GCA_043777395.1 Bacteroidota bacterium | reverse complement strand
CCCACGTGCTTGGCTCCCTGCGTAAGATACGGAAACGCCCCACCCAACACAATAGGAATATTGTAGTTGTATTGTTTTCTAAAATTGGTGGGCAGAAGGTTACTAAAACTCTTGCCATTAAGCCCGATGGACATATCGCCTTTAACAATGTTATCAATGGTCAAAGTTGTGATAAGTGTTTTGGTTCTCAATGGAAAAACGGGCGGTACGATGCCCGACGAGGGGTTGATTAAGTTGCCGCTCAATTGCCTATATTCATTGTTTACGACATAGTAGCAAGGCATATCCAAGCCATTGGAGAGCCAAGCAGCTTGATAAAAATAAAATCCATTTTCTTGCCCTCTGCCCAAAATTTTATCTATCGTAACATTAGAATCGGGCAATAGAACCGCAAAAAGGCTAAACGGATTGTCGGTCGAGTTGATGCGTGTCCGCAAGGCATTGGGCGTGAGCATTGGACTGTCGTAGAAGTAAATTTGTTTGTTTATGGCATCGTAGATTGGCTTTTTGAAGGCGGGCTTGCACGCCAAACCATTGCTCACATCAACCCACGAACGCACGCTATCGAGGTGGCTGGCAGGCAAACCAAGTGCATTTGAAATGCCCTTTTGGGCATCGAGCCACAGCGAGGTCTGAGATTCCAAACGCCGCTCTACCAAGCCGCCTGGCTGATATTGGGCTTGAAATAAATTGTTAAACGAAGGGTTGAGGTTGTCAATTTTGAGGTTGTGGAATGAAAGCAAACCGATGCCAATGGTATTTTTAACCAACCCAAACTCCTGAACGATATAAGGCACAGCACCCACAAACTGTGTGTATCTAAACGGCGGCACATAGCTGACGCCCGATGCGTTTTTGGGAAAATGCGACAGCCTCAAATAAATTTTATTGCCCAGAGCATAGACGCTATCTACTCGGCTGGTGTTTGCTCCTTCAAAAATGAATCCTTTGTAGGCACTGGGTTCTGTGACGAGCAAGTCGGTGGAGCGTGTGGTTTCTATAACCAAAAGCGTAGAGTCGGGGTAGCTCACGTATGCCCGCATGGGGTTGGGCGAATCGATGTGCGGGTTGTTGTTTGGGAAGCCATAGAGGTCTCGCCTGACGAGGTTGTAAAGTCTTTGGGCATGTAGGTAATGTCCTGGTCCCGAGAAGTGGCATTTGTCGGTGTTGTGTGGCAGGTCGTTGGTCGAGATGAGCGTGATTTTGGGCGTGCCGATGAGCTGGCGTTGAGCCTCTCTGACGAGAATATCATCACGCAGATAGCCATTGCAGTCATTTATTTTGGTTTGGAAGAGATAAAATTTTTCTATATTAAAATCGGCGTTGAGTTGGTTGTAGAGTTGTAGCCACTGTGCTTTGTAGTCGTTGTCGCCTGCTTCGCCTTGGTGGAAGCAGTAGCCTCTGATATTTTGGTCTATCTTGGCTTGTTTGGTTCTGAGCAATACTCTGCCATAGCTGCTCTTGGGGTCTGTGGGTTGTTGAAGGTTTTTTTGCATACTTGCCAGCCCCACTCCCCCGATGGCACCGTTTATGACGGCTATCGGCATTTGGTATTGAGCCGCCAGTCTGTTGGCGAGCCAGATACCCCAATAGCCGATGCCGAAACCATTTTGGGCGTAGGTTGCTGGGTGCCAATAGAGGTTGTTGAGGAGGTCGAGGGTATCGCCAAAAAAGATATTTTTGCCAAAAGTGCGTATGAAGGTATTTTCTAATGAGTCGGCTACCGAGCCTAAGTCGGGAGAGGTCAAGGCATTAGATTGCCCGTTGATGATATAGGCATCGCCTGCCACGATGCTATCGGCTTGATAGACGAGCATGGTTTGATTGCCGTTTCGGGTATAAACTTCGATTTTATAGTTTGAGAGTTCGGCGTTGATGGTTTGCTCGATGTTGAACGAGGCTTGCGAACCGTTATAGACCAGTGCTTGTGCTTTATAGGCGTAGGATGCGTTGGTTTTAAATGTTTTGAGTACCAGCGAGTCGTATCCTGTTTGTGTTACCTCCCCGCCGATGGTTATTTTGGCAAGGTTGGTGGTTGTGTTTCGGGGATAAAATTGTAGGCGTGTGGGTTTTTGGGTAAAGGTGATTTGTGCGTAGTTTAATTGGGCATAGAGCAGCATAAAAAACAGCAAAGAAAAATTTTTCATCTAATTGTTGGTTTTTGTTGGTTTAGGAATTATTTATGAGACACAAATATACAGTTAATTTGTGAAGTTGTTTAAACTTTCGGTTATAAAAGGCAAAAATGGCTAATTTCTGAGGTTCCGCATCAAGTGCGGAATAACATTATTCCCCTCCTTGGAGGGGTTAGGAGTGGTTCAAGGTCATTGTGGGCTTGGTGCGTAATCTCTGCTGGTGAAGAGGCGATTTATTCAAATTTATTAATCAAAATGAAAAAGTTTAAACAAGTTCTGTGATAAATAAGTATTTTTAAGTTAATTTGTTTCAAAATATTGATTGTAGTAGCATTCAAACACATTCATATCAACCCAAATATCGTCGTTGTTTGCGTAGTTGATGGCTTTGGTTTGGTTGCATTGCAAAAAGATATAATTGAGATTCAGAGCATCAGAAAGGGTATAAAAACAGCGTTGGGTGTGCCGAAAATGAATTAAATCCATCACCGTACTGCCTTCGTTCGCATATAAAATATTGGTAAATCCAGCTCCATGCGAGCCTATAACGTGTTTGGAATGGGCAAAAAGCGTGATTTGCTCCAAGACCGTCAGGTGTTCGAGTGCCACAATTTCAAAGCCTCTGGGCATCAAAAAATCAATGATTTCTTGCTCGTTGATGGTTTTTCGGTAGCTGGCGTTTTTGCGGGTGATAAATATTTTTTTGTTTGGATTTTGGATTGTGTTATTGGTTTTT
>JAYWHZ010000222.1:0-2886 GCA_043777395.1 Bacteroidota bacterium | reverse complement strand
AAAAGCCGTTTTTTAATGCAAATCCAAAACGAATTGCTCGATGCCAACCCCAATATCCAGTTTTGTGAGCAAGAGGTCAATTTGGGCATCGACAAAGATAAACTCCTCCAACGAACCATCAGCATCGAAAAAACAGATGAGATTTTGGAACGCATTAACCAAAAACTGACCCAAACGGGTCTCTCGGCAACGGCTATCAACACGTATCTCTCTTGCCCCTTAAAGTTTTATTTTAGATACATTGCCAACCACCAAAAGCCGCTCGAAGTCGTCGAATCGCTCGATGCCCAACGGCTCGGAACAATCTTGCACGAAGTGTTAAAACTTATCTACGAACCCAAGAAAAACGAACCCCTGACAAGCGATTTTCTCAACGCCCAAATCAAACAACTGCCCACACTCATCAGCCAAGCATTAGACCAGCACTACCAACACGGCGACACGTCTGCGGGCAAAAATCTGTTGATAAAAACGATAAGCCAGACCTATCTCGAAAATTTTTTGAAAAATGAAATTATAAACTGTAAAAACTTGATTATCAATGATTTAGAACAAGATTTATCGATACCAGAATATTCTTTTTTGAACGAGTACGACGTGTCTCAATCGATAAAACTCACCGGCAAAGTCGATCGGATAGATACCTACATGGGTCAAAAACGAATTATCGACTACAAGACAGGAAGTTTTCAACAATCGGACATCACCATCAAATCCATCAAAGAAGCCTTTGAACCCGAGCAGACCAAAGAAAAAGCCGTGCAGCTGTTGTTCTATGCCCTGCTCTACAAATACCAACACGGCAATGGGTTTGGCGGTTTGCTCTCGTCTATCTATTCGTTTAGAAAAAACAAACCCAGCACCGACGACGAAGCAGAAAATCGATACTTTTGCCTTGAAGTGGGAAGCGAAAGAAACGGTAAAAAACAAACGATAGACCACAACATGTTGGACGAATTTGAGACAGAACTCAAACAACTCATCAAACAAATATACAACGCCACACACCCTTTTGTACAAACCAAAGACTTGAAATCATGCAAGTATTGCGACTTTTCGGACGTGTGTAACCGCTCTTGACCGTGAGATTTATAAACCCCAGAAACCCATCAAATGTCTGACTGATTCGAGGGTCTTTTGTGCCGATGCTTTGGCTTTTTCTTGTCCCATTTTGGCTATTTTTTGAATGTATTGGGTGTCGTTTTGTAGGCTCAAAATATTTTGGTTGATGGGTTTGATGAAGGCAACCATGTCGTCGGCAAGTTGTTTTTTCATATCGCCATACCTGATGGTGCAGTTTTGAAATTGACTTAAAAAATGCTGGCTTGTTTCTGGCTTTGAAACCAAGTTCATCAACTGAAAAAGGTTCTCTATCGGGACGCTCATCCGCTGGTTGGGTTCGGTAGGTGCGTTGTCGGTGGTGGCTTTCATTATTTTTTTTCTAATCGTTGGCTCGTCGTCTGTGAGCAAAAGTGCATTGCCTGCTGCTTCGCTTTTACCCATTTTTCCCATGCCATCGAGTCCCGGCACTTTGATGAGTTGCTGCCCAAAATTGTAGGCTTGCGGCTGCGGAAAAAGGTCGGTATCGTATCGGTTATTAAAACGCACCACAAAGTCTCTTGCCATTTCGAGGTGCTGCTGTTGGTCTTTTCCTACGGGTATCAAAGTGGCTTTGTGAATGAGTATATCGGCAGCCATCAACACGGGATAGGTCAGCAGTCCGGCATTGACGTTGTCAGGGTGTTTTCTTATTTTTTCTTTAAAAGAGGTGCATCGCTCCAATTCGCCCACCATAGCCAGCATGTTGAGGAGCAGGTAGAGTTCGGTGGTTTCGGGAAGGTCGCTTTGGAGGTATATGGTTGAGCGGTTGGGGTCTAAGCCACACGCCAGATACTCGACCAGCACTTGACGTGAGTTTTGGTTAAGTAGTTTGGCATCGGGGTGTGTGGTCAGGGCGTGGTAGTCGGCAATAAAGAAAAAGCAATGGTGAAGGTCTTGCATTGCCAAAAAATTGTTTATGGCACCAAAATAATTGCCAATATGTAGGTTTCCAGTAGCCCGAATGCCACTGACGACGGTTTGTTTTTGTGGGTTCATCTTGTTTTTGTTTTGATAGGCATAGGTGGTTTATTTGCCTTGCCAAGAGGCATTAGATGGGTTGTATAGTTTTATGGGTGGTTTTTGGCTTGTCTTGATGCCCAATGGTTCTACTTTTATGCCGATGGCACTTTGTACCGTTGCTTGCTCTATCTCTGTTTTGAGAATGGTATAGACGATATAATTTTCTTTAATAGATTTTTCAAGTTTATTAATGGCTTTCAGCGAATTTTCTGCATACAGGGCATTGGCAATATAAAGCCCAAACAAACTCAACACAAACACGATAAAACCAATGTTTCTCACCACCCAATCGATGCTCACATACACCGTGGGGTCTATGCGTTGGAGCTTGCCCATCACCCAAGAAGCTGCATTGAGACGGACCGTGAGCCTCGACACCCTTTTTTCTTTTTCTTCTGTGTCTTTGAGATAAATTTTGGCAGCCGTCGGCACGGGCTTTGGCTTTTTGATGAACCCAAAAAAGGTCTTTTTGTTGCCCGATGTGCTTTCATTTTTTGACACCAGCGTAGGCAGCGTTTTTGGGTATCCCAAATGCTTTGGCTTAGCAATTTTGAGGGGTTGATTTTCTTTCTGCTCGTTTTTGGAGGTGTTGTTTTGCTCCACCAGCCGTTCCTTGAGGCGGTTGATGGGTGCCGATTTTAGTTTTTTTAAGGTGTTTGTACTTGATGCCACCTCCAATTTATACACCTTTGTGGGTTTGGCTATCTGTATTTTGGGTTTTGCCATTATTTTATTGTTAAAATCGTTGAGGGTTAAGCCTTTTTC
>JAYWHZ010000221.1:0-2891 GCA_043777395.1 Bacteroidota bacterium | reverse complement strand
CCAAACAGAAGCAACAACTTCGACGCAAAGCAGAAAACACAAAACCAAAAAAGAGACCAAAACATCGGATAAAATGGCTATCATCAAACGCAAAAACGAAAAATACGGTGCAAGCGTCATCGGTGGTGGCATCGCTGGCATGGCTTCAGCCATCAGATTGAGCCAAAAACAAGGCTTGAAAGTTACCCTATTTGAAACCAACGCACACCTGGGTGGCAAGCTCAGCGAAGTCAAACACAACGGCTATCGATTTGATATGGGCCCTTCGCTGCTCACACTGCCTCACCTCATAGACGAACTCTTTGAACTATCTGGCAAAAACCCCCGAAACTACATCAACTTCGATAGGCTTCATGTGGTGTGCAAATATTTTTATGAAGACGGAACGCAGATAAACGCCTACGGAAACCCACAAAAATTTGCCTTAGAAATAGAACAAAAAACGGGCGTGCCGCAAAAAAAAGTATTGGAATATTTGGAATGGTCCAAAACTGTATATGAACTCGTCGATGAACTCTTTACCAAACAATCGCTACACACCAACACCGCCTTTTTTAGCACCAAAGCCCTCAAAGCAGTCTTAAACATCAGAACATTAAAACTATTCAAAACCATACACCAACACAACGAGGGGTTCTTCAACAACCAAAAAATCGTTCAATTATTCGATAGATTTGCCACCTACAACGGCTCAAACCCCTACAAAGCACCCGCCATATTGGGTCTCATTGCCCACATCGAACACAACTTGGGTGCCTATCTGCCGCAAGGCGGCATGGCTCAAATCACCAAAGCACTCGAAACGCTGATGGTAGAAAACGGGGTCGAAATCATTAAAAATGCCAAAGTTGAGGAGATAATCGTTCAAGACTTTGCCGTCAAAGCCATCAAAGCCAATGGTTTTAACAGCCTGACCTCCATCGTGGTGTCAAACGCCGACGTAGAAACGACCTACAAACACCTTATCCCAAAATATGCCTACACCCGAAACGACAAAAACGACACCCGCTCGACCTCGGCTATCGTGTTTTATTGGGGCATCAACAAACAGTTTGCCCAGCTCGACGTTCACAACATATTTTTTAGCCAAGACTATCAAAATGAATTTGAAATGATGGAATCGGGCCGTTATATCTGCAACGACCCAACCATATACGTCTATATCAGCTCAAAACTCAACAAAAAAGATGCCCCAGAAGGCTGTGAAAATTGGTTCACGATGATAAATGTCTCTCACAACAAAGGGCAAGACTGGGACACACTCGTCAAAACAGCCCGAAAAACAATGATTGAAAAACTAAACAGAATCCTCAACATAGACCTCGAAAAACACATCGTAGCCCAAGAAATATTAGACCCACGAACGCTCGAAACCAAAACATCGGCTTTTAGAGGTGCTATCTATGGCACGAACTTCAACAGCCGATACGCATTTTTTACCCGCCACAAAAACCTCAACCCAACCATAGACAACCTCTACTTTGTAGGCGGAACCGTACACCCAGGTGCAGGGCTGCCCATGTGTCTTTGCTCCGCAAAAATCGTTGATGAACTGATAGGAAAATAAATCTAA
This sequence comes from Bacteroidota bacterium, assembly GCA_043777395.1. GTDB lineage: Bacteria > Bacteroidota > Bacteroidia > UBA7662 > JAYWHZ01 > JAYWHZ01. Next base: position 1,318 of record JAYWHZ010000221.1, on the reverse strand, counting down.
ACACAAACAGACCCATGAAAATACTCGACCGATACATCATCACCAAAATTTTTGGCGTGCTACTCTTTGTCTTGTTTATCTTTTCTATGGTCGCCATTATCTTCGACATCAGCGAAAAAATAGACAACATGCTCGTCCACAAAGCACCCGTGGGAGCCATCATATTTCAATATTACAAAAATTTTATCCCCTTTTTAATTTTATTACTCCTACCCTTGTTTGTGTTTATTTCGGTCATATTTTTTACCTCCCGAATGGCAAGCCGAAACGAAATAATCGCTATCTTGGGGAGTGGCGTGAGTTTTTGGCGGTTTTTGATGCCTTACATCGCCTTTTCAATGCTGGTGGCTGTGGTGCAGTTTTTTTTGGCAGGCTATCTATTGCCGCCCGCAAGCGTTCAACGCAAACTTTTTGAAGACAAATACATCAAAGGAAGTTACTACAACACCAACCGAAACGTACACCTAAAAACCGAAAAAGGATACGACATCTACGTCGAAACCTTCAACAACACCGATACGTCGGGCTACCGATTTGCCGCCGAAAAAATCGACAACGGCTTCCTAACCTACAAAATCATTGGCGAACGCATAGACTGGAACGAAAAAAAGCAACTCTGGCAAATCGATAACTACTACATCAGAACCATCGACGGCAGAAAAGAGACCTTGCAGCAGGGCAAAAGCATTGATAGTTCCTTTGGATTTACGCCCAAAGACTTTGATAGACCCTTAGAAGTCGATTTTTCGTTGCTCAACAACGACGAGCTGGCAGCCCTCATCGTTTCGGAAAACAAAAAAGGCAGGCAAACCATTCAACTCGAAGTAGAAAAACACAAACGCATCTCTAACCCATCTTCTACGTTCATTTTGGTGTTGATGGGTGTGGCACTTTCCTCAAAAAAATCGAGGGGTGGCATTGGTGTTCAGCTCGGTTTGGGCATAGCATTGAGTTTTGTTTACATCTTAATCATTCAGTTTTCTACTGTTTTTGCCACCAAAGGCGGTCTCAATCCGATGTTTGCAGCTTGGATACCCAATTTTATATTTGCGGTTGTTGCCCTTTTGCTGCTCTTCAAAGCACCCAAATAAAAAAAATGAATACTTTTTCTGTAGATTTAGGCTTGTGCCGTCGGTCCGCCAAAGCTCAATGGCAAGCCCGATTTTTGTTCAGAAACCATGATTTCGCCGTTGAGGTCTTCAAATTTTTCGACATTGTCGCTCAGAGCCATCAGCAAGCGTTTGGCGTGTTCGGGCGTGAGGATAATACGTGATTTGACTTTGCCTTTGGGTACACCGGGCATCAGACGCACAAAATC
>JAYWHZ010000220.1:0-9885 GCA_043777395.1 Bacteroidota bacterium | reverse complement strand
TATTTTTCAATACAGAAATCGTTTTTTACAACAAAAATTTGGGCGTTTGGTCATTATCCTAAGCATGGGTTTGGTGTTTATGTGTGTTGGTTTTGTTTATAATCTATCAAAAGACCTCATGCCGAGTGCTGCTATGCCAAGTATTGTACCCGGTGTGGCTGCGTTTTTACCGTTTTTAGCCATCGTTTTTGCTTTTTTAGCCAACAAAAACGTCAAAAAAGACGATGATTTGGTAAAGTCTGCCGACCGTATCCGATAATTTTAGAGCCAGCAAACCGATGAATAATCAAAACATTAGAACCCTCATTGTGTTGGCTATCGTGTCGATAATGGGTATTTTTTTGACTCAATTGTTTTGGTTTCGTAAGGCGTTTGACCTCAACGAACAGCGTACCAACCAAACAATTAGAGTGGCTTTGCAAACTGTTGGCGAAAAACTGTTGCGGTTTTCGGGGCATCAGATTCCGAGCAAAACGCTGGTGTCTCAGGTCTCTAACAACTATTTTGTGGTGCAGACCAACGCTCAAATCAACACCAAAGTGTTGGAGATTTACCTCAAAGATGAGTTTGAGAAGAGGCTTTTGCAGCAAGATTTTGAGTATTATATCTACGATTGTGAGACCAACTCGATGGTTTTTGGCAATTATATTGCCTTTGACGATGCGGGTGATTATGCGACGATAAAAAGAAAACTGCCTGTTTGGAATAAATCGGCTTACTTTTTTGGCATTTATTTTCCTCAAAAAGACAGCAATCTGGTCAATCAATTGGGAATATGGCTTTTTTCGTCGGCGGTTTTGCTGCTTGTCATTGTGTTTTTTGCTTATAGTTTGTGGCTTATTTTTAGGCAAAAAAAACTTTCTGATATTCAAAAAGATTTTGTAAACAACATGACCCACGAATTTAAAACGCCGCTATCGACCATCAGAATATCTTCTAACCTGCTCAAAAACGAACGTATTCAGAAGCAACCCGACAAAATCAACCATTATGCCAATATTATCCAGCACGAATCTCAGCGCCTAAACCACCAAGTAGAAACCATTTTGCAAACCGCCATGACCGACAACCATGCCTTTGCACTCAAATTTGAATTGATTGACCTGCACGAACTCATCAACGAAACGCTCCAAAACAGTGCATCGCTCTTTCAAGAAAAAAAAGCAACCCTAAACACACTCCTATCTGCCCAAAAAATGTTTGTGATGGCAGACAAATTTCACCTGACAAACCTCATATTTAACCTCGTAGATAATGCCCTAAAATACAGCACCGACAAGCCAGACATCTCGATTTTGACCCGAAACGAAAAAAATTACCTCGTCATTAGCATTCAAGACAAAGGCATCGGCATTGCTCGAAAACATCAAAAACATATCTTTAATAAATTTTATAGGGTCTCGACCGGAAACCAGCACAACGTCAAGGGCTTTGGATTGGGGCTGGCTTATGTCAAACGAATTGTGCAACTCCATAAAGGAAAAATAAAACTCATCAGCGAGCAAAATAAAGGCACTGAATTCATTATATACTTGAAAATAAATTGATTACACAATAAAAATTATTTTAATAAACTTAGCCACCCACTTTTCTTATTTTATGACCCTGTGCCGTAAGATACTCAATAATCTTGGCAATGTGGTCGCCCTGAATCAAGATTTCGCCGTTTTTTATCGCTCCTCCACAGCCGCATTTGGCTTTCAATGCCTTGCCCAAACGCTCCAAATCGCCTTCGCTACCCACAAAACCATAGACCAACGTAACCGATTTGCCGCCTCTGTGTTTGCGGTCAAGTGTTATTTTTAGGTTCTGGCGAACGTCCGAAAAAGGCTCTGCCTCCAAATCGGGTTTTTGGTCTTGGGGCAAAATATTGGGGTCGGTGGCATAAACCAATTGATCCAAATCAGACAAACTATTGAGGCTCTGTTTTTTCATCGTGGGGCGTTTTTTAGGCAAAATTTTATTTAAATAGACCTATTTTTTTATTTGATGCTATTTTTGAGCAAAGATAATTAATTTTGCACAATGCTTCAAAACGATTTTATTTTACTGAGGGCTGTAGAGCCAACCGATTTGGAAACCATCTACGATTGGGAAAACGATACCCAAATCTGGCATGTGAGCCAAACCATCACGCCGTTTTCAAAATATGCTATCTGGGATTATATACAGCAAACGCTCAATAAAACCGTTTTTGAACTCAAACAAGTGCGTTTGATGATTGAATTAAAGGAAAATCAGACACTTTTGGGTTCAATTGACCTATTCGACATCGATTTTTTGAATAAAAGGGCTGGAATAGGCATTCTTATCCATCAAAAAGAACATCAAAACAGGGGTTTTGCCTCCCAGTCGCTCCAAATCATACTAACTTATGCCTTAAAAACACTCAACCTACACCAACTTTACGCTTCGACGACCCCAAACAACGAGCCAAGCAAGCAATTATTCCTAAAAAATGGATTTGAGATTATCGGTCTCCGAAAAGATTGGTTTATGATTGAAAATCAATTCCACGATGAACTATTGATGCAAAAAATCCTGATTTCTAAATGAATTTTAACCCAAATATACGTCTTAATTGAACCCTCAAACACAAATTCTCATCATCGGGGCTGGTCGCTCATCGGTTTTTTTAATAGAATATCTCGCCAACTTTGCCGCCCAAAATGGCTTCTCAGTCCTCGTTGCCGATGCCAACATTGAGCAAGCTCGGCGTTTGAGTGCCAACCTGCCCGCCTGCCAAACCATCGAACTGCCGCTCAGCAACAAGATTTTGCTTGCCAAAACCATTGCCCAAAGCCACGTCGTCGTGTCTATGCTGCCGGCTATGCTACACATCGAAGTGGCAAAAATTTGTCTCGAACATCAAAAATCGCTCTTCACAGCCTCCTATATCAGCCCCGAATTGAAGCGGCTGCACCAAAAAGCACTCAAAAATAACGTTCTGTTTCTCAACGAATTGGGACTCGACCCGGGCATCGACCACCTATCAGCCCTCAAAATCATTGATACCATTCACAAAAAAGGCGGCAAAATCCTTTCTTTCAAGAGCTACACAGGCGGTCTGGTTGCCCCAAAAAGCGATACCAACATTTGGGGGTATAAATTTTCGTGGAATCCTCGAAACGTCGTCGTCGCAGGGCAAAACACAGCCAAATTTATAGAAAATGGTCAGCAAAAATTTATTCCCTATCAACAACTTTTTACACGCATCGACACCATCGCCATCGACCATGTGGGCGTTTTTGAGGGCTATGCCAACAGAGATTCGCTCCAATACAAACAACTCTACGGCTTGCAAGACATAGCAACGCTGCTGCGTGGAACGCTCCGAAAACAGCATTTTTGCTCGGCTTGGAATGTGTTTGTTCAACTCGGAATGACCGACGATTCTTACACCATTGAAGGCAGTAAGGACTTTACCAAATGTCAGTTTTTAGCTTGTTTCTTACCGAGTTTGAAACCCAACGAAGATATTAAAACATTGTTAATAAATAAATTAAATATTAATGAAAATGAAATAAAAAGATTGGATTATTTAAAATTTTTTGAACCCGAACCCATAGCATTTGGCAAAGACGGCACGCCAGCCCAACTTTTGCAGGCAATTCTCGAACCACTTTGGAAACTCGAACTCAACGACAAAGACCGTATCGTGATGATACATTTGTTTGACTATACACTCAACCAAAAAACGCATCACCTCACGAGCTATCTCGTCCAAGATGGCGAAAATCAGCAGCATACGGCAATGGCAAAAACCGTTGGTTTGCCTTTGGCTATCGCCGTAAAACTTTATCTTCAAGGCAATTTCAAAAATCTAAAAGGCGTGTTGATGCCCAATCTGCCGTTGATTTACGAACCCATTTTAACTGAATTAGAAACCTTAGGCATTCGTTTTATTGAAAAAATAGATTAAACAAAATCAAGCATCTAATCAAAAACCTCACTGCTTTTTAGGGCAAATGAGGTTTTGTTTTTTGAGTTTCTAAGGATTTATTTTTCCTAATTTTTGTATTTGGCAACCAATCCTTTGGCAACTTTTTCCAAAACATCAGTTTCTGCATTTGAAAAACTGCCTCTTTTTAGGGCGGCTAAGGTTTCGCTTTCGGTGGCTTCCATAATGGTCAAAAATTCACCTTCAAACTGTCTGATTTTGTTCAACGGAACGTCCATCAACAAACCTTTTGTACCCAGATAGATGATAGCAACTTGCTTTTCGACGCTCACGGGCGAATATTGAGGTTGTTTTAGAAGTTCCACGTTTCTTGAACCCTTGTCTAAGGTTGCTTTTGTGGAGGCATCGAGGTCGGAACCAAATTTTGAAAATGCTTCAAGTTCACGGTATTGTGCTTGGTCGAGTTTGAGCGTACCAGCCACTTTTTTCATCGATTTTATCTGAGCATTGCCACCCACACGGCTCACCGAGATGCCCACGTTGATAGCAGGGCGAATACCGGAGTTGAACAAGTTGCTCTCCAAAAATATTTGCCCATCGGTGATAGAAATCACGTTGGTAGGAATGTATGCCGACACGTCGCCTGCTTGCGTTTCGATGATGGGCAATGCGGTCAATGAGCCGCCACCTTTCACCATACCTTTGAGGCTTTCGGGGAGGTCGTTCATGTTTTTGGCTATCTCGTCGTTGTAATTGACTTTGCAAGCCCTTTCGAGTAGTCGAGAGTGTAGATAGAACACATCGCCCGGATAGGCTTCACGTCCCGGCGGGCGGCGTAGGAGTAGCGACACTTCACGGTAGGCAACGGCTTGTTTTGAAAGGTCGTCATAGACGATGAGTGCGGGTCTGCCCGTATCTCTAAAAAATTCACCTATTGAGGCGCCTGCCATCGGTGCAAAGAACTGGAGCGGAGCTGGGTCTGATGCCGTAGCGGATACGACGACGGTGTAGGGCATTGCCCCTTTTTCTTCCAATGTTTTGACGATATTGGCTACGGTAGAGCCTTTTTGCCCAATAGCGACATAGATACAAAAAACGGGTTTGCCTGCGTCGTAAAATTCTTTTTGGTTGATGATGGTATCAATTGTGATGGCTGTTTTGCCTGTTTGTCGGTCGCCGATGACGAGTTCGCGTTGCCCACGCCCGATTGGTATCATGGCATCGATGGCTTTGATGCCTGTTTGTAGGGGTTCGTGTACGGGCTGGCGGAAGATAACGCCCGGTGCTTTGCGTTCGAGGGGCATTTCGTAGAGCGAGCCTTGTATGGGACCTTTGCCGTCGATGGGGTTTCCGAGTGTATCGACGACCCGTCCGAGCATGCCTTCGCCGACTTTGATGGAGGCTATTCGTTTGGTTCTTTTTACGGTATCGCCTTCTTTGATGCCTTCTGATGAGCCGAGCAATACGGCACCGACGTTGTCTTCTTCGAGGTTGAGAACGACGGCTTGCGTGCCGTTTTCAAACTGCACCAATTCGCCCGATTGGACTTGGGTTAGCCCGTAGATGCGTGCAATGCCGTCGCCTACTTGCAATACCGTGCCTATTTCTTCGAGTTCGGCGGCGGTTTTATGTCCTGACAATTGCTGACGCAATATGGCGGAAATTTCATCTGGTTTTACTTGTGCCATTATTTATTTTGATGTTAATTTATTTATTTTAAAATTGGTTGGTGCTGTTATTTGTTAATTTAATCTTTTGGTCTATTTTTTAATATGCTTTTAGATAGAGATTGTCGTCAAATTGGTCTTTGAGGCGTTTGATTTGCTTGGCAAGTGAAGCATCTATCTGTTTGTCGCCGATTTTGAGCAGATAGCCGCCGATGAGTTCGGGTTTGAGGTGAACGCTCATTTTAATGTCTTGACCGATTTGCTTTTTGACCATCATCAAGATTTCTTTTTCCAGAGTAGGGTTGATTGCCGAAGCCACATAGAGTTCTGCTTTGACGATGCCCTCGTGCTGGTCGTAGAGTTTGACGACATATTCGGCTATCTCTCGGAGGTAGGTTTCACGTCTTTTGTGGATGATGATGTTTATAAAAGCCAACGATGTGTCACTAAACGTATTGCCATAGATGGCTTTGATGGTTTTTTGTTTGACATCGCCGCCGATGATTGGACTTTTGAAGAAGTTTTGGAGTTCTTTGTTGCCATTTAAGCCTTCGAGTAGTGCCGAAAAATCATTTTTTATCGTTTCTAATTCATTTCGTTCTATTGCCAGGTCTATCAAGGACTTTGCATATCGGCTTGCGATTCTGTAGTCTGCCATATTTCGGTATTGATTTTTAGTTAAGTTTAATGTCTTGCAAGTGTTTTTGCACCAACGATTCTTGTTCGTTGCGGTTGTCAAATTGTTTTTGAAGCAGTTTTTCGGCTATTTCTATCGAGAGGTTTCCGACTAAGTTTTTGACTTCGGTCATGGCAGCCATTTTTTCTGTGTTGATGGCTTCTTTGGCGTTGGTGATGATGCGTTTGCCTTCGGTGTCGGCTTGGAGTTTAGCTTCGGCTATGATGGCGTTTTTAGCATCTTTGGCTTCGGCGAGCATCGTGTCTCGTTCGGCTCGGGCTTGTGTCAATAGTTTTTGGCTTTCGGCGGCAATGTTTTGCGTTTCGGCTTGGGCTTTTTGGGCGGCATTGAGGGCTTCGGCTATGCCTTGCTCACGTTCTTTGACGGCATCTAAGATGGGCGCCCAAGCAAATTTTTTGAGTAAAAAAAGTACAATTAAAAAGATGACCAATTGCCAAAATATCAGTCCTATGCTGGGTGTTACTAATTCCATATATCTAAAATTTGTGTTTTTTAAGGGTTGTTATGTTATTTATTTCTGAATTTTTTGAAAAGTTGCACCACAAACCAAACCATTGAAAGGGCTGCAACAGCCATGAGGATTTGCCAAATGACAAGACCGACTGCGGGAGAAATATTTTCCATTTCTTGTTTTTTTAATGTGTTAGTCAAAATATTTTGAGCAAACGAGCCATTTTGCAGGGTTCATTTGCCCAAAAAAAATTTTAAAGATTTTTGTTTCGCTTGCTTATGCTTTCGACGAAATCAAGAACGATACCACGATACCAAACAAAGCGGCACCTTCGATAAACGCAGCGGCAATAAGCATCGCCGTTTGGATTTTGTTGGTCGCTTCTGGTTGGCGGGCAATGCCTTGCATGGCACCGTTGCCGATGTTACCGATACCAATACCTGCTGCCAAAGCGGCAATGCCAGCGCCGATACCAGCACCCATATAGGCAAAGCCAGCACCCGACGAAATTTCTAATAATGTGTTCAACATTTTTTGTTTTTTTAATGTGTTAATGATTAATATTTAGATATTCTTATTAATAAAATCCTCTTTTACAGACCTTTGGGAAGCGAATTTGAGGCGTTTAATTTTCTTTTAGTGCAAATCGACGGCATCGGGTTCACGGATTTGCGAGGCATGGTCGTGGTCGTGTTCTTCTACTGCTCCGCCAAAATACATGGCACTCAGCAGGGTGAAGATGTAGGCTTGCATCAAGGCAACAAACAGTTCTATGGCATTGATAAACAGGGCAAAAGCCACGCTGACTGGTGCCACCATCACGGTTTTGAAAACAAATATAAGCCCTATCAAACTTAGAATAACGATGTGTCCAGCGGTGATGTTGGCAAATAGTCGTATCATCAATGAAAAGGGTTTGGAGAGCATACTGACGAGTTCTATTGGTGCCAAAAACAGTTTCATGGGAACGGGAACGCCCGGCATCCAAAAAATGTGTTTCCAGTAGTTGAGGTTCGAACTGACCATCGTGATGGCGAACGTCAGCAGAGCCAAGACCATCGTAACGGCTATGTTGCCGGTGAGGTTTGCACCGCCAGGGAGCAAGCCCAGCATGTTGTTAAACCAGATAAAGAAGAAAACCGTCAAGAGATAAGGCATGTAGCGGTTGTGTTTTTTGGCTCCGATGAATGGAATGGCTATGTCGTCTCTGATGAACACAATGATGGGTTCGAAGAAGGATTGTACGCCGCTTGGTGCTTTGCCTGCGTTGCGGATGTAGCCTCGGCGGACGTTGATGAACACCAAAAAGAGCATCAAGACGCTCACGAACATTGAAGCCACGTTTTTGGTGATAGAGAAATCTAAGGGTGCAACATTGAGGATTTTGCCTTGTTCGTCGGTGTTTAGGTTTTCGTTTTCGGTGGCTTTTTCTTCTACGATGGTCGTATCATTGATGCTTTTTTTGATTTCGTTTTGTTCATCGGCGATGTAGATGTGGTTGTGGTGAAGTAGGTATCGGTCGTATTGTTGGGTGTCGTTATGAAATTTTGACGATGAAAAAATTTCCAAGCCTCTATCTGGTGTGTAGAGAATAACGGGCAGCGGCAGTTCTACGCCGTGTGCAAATTCCCAGCCGTGTGTGTCGGCGATGTGGTGCATAATCATTTCTCCAACGTTGAATTCGGCATCTTTTGGGGTTGTGTTATCGGCTTGTATGGTGGAGAAAGAGCCTAAAAAAGCAATAAAAAGCAGAGATGTGAAGATTTTTTTCAAATCAAGGATATTATAAAGCATTGATTATTAATATTTTAGAAAATAAAATTAGTCTTTTAAATTTGGGTGCAAGATACGAACTATTTGCCATATTTCAAACACTGTCGAAAAAATAAACACAATAAAAAAGCTTGCCACAAAATAAGGGTCATATTTGACAACGCAAAAAATCATAACAAACAGATAAACCAAAGTGGCTAAAAAATGAAAAACGACCAGCGACAGCAGCGTCTGCACGCCCCACAGGGGTTTTTTGGCAAGCATAAAAAACGCCACACCCGACATGCCAAAATCGAGTATCAATACAAACCAAACCATGCTCCATATTTTGGGGTGCAGCACAAAAACCGAAACGTAGGTTTGGATGCCAAAAACAACCAGCAACACAAGCAGCGAAAAACCCATCTGCCTCAACAACATCTCCTTCAAAGCGTAAATCTTATTTTTAATTGTTTTGAGCGGCAAAATTACTCAAAAAACAGATAGCAAGCCCCTATTTTGAAACAACCCTTTTCAAAGCCATAAAACAACAAAAACGAGATCGCTTGATGCCATGTGTTAATTATTTCTTTATTTTTATTAAAAATGATTAATTTTGCACTTTCATTCACAAAAACCTTGATTTATCAATAAAACCAATGGCAAATTTAAAAGAAGTCCGCATTCGCATTTCATCGGTTATCTCGACACAGCAGATAACAAAAGCCATGAAAATGGTTTCTGCCTCCAAACTCCGAAAAGCCCAAAACGCCATCACCCAAATACGCCCTTATACCACCAAACTCGAAGAGGTAATCGGCAATATCCAGAGCAGCTTAGAAAACGAAAGCGAATCGCCACTGACGCAAGCCCGAGAAATCAACAAAGTCCTCATCGTGGTTGTTACCTCAGACAAAGGCTTGTGTGGCGGCTTCAATGCCAACTTGATTAAACTGACCAAACAGCTCCTGACCAACAAATATGCCAAACAACACGCCAACGGCAACGCAACCCTGATGACGCTGGGCAAAAAAGGCATGGAGCATTTTTCTAAACAAGAAGGCTACAAAACCGACAAACGCCACTACGAAATATTCAACGCCTTGTCGTTTGAGACCGTCTCGCCAATCGTCGAAGACATCACCAAGCAGTTCCTAAAAGGCGAATGCGATGCCGTAGAAGTCGTGTATAGCCGATTTAAAAATGCTGGCACTCAAATCATTACCAACGAACAACTGCTGCCCATCGCCGCCAAAATAGAACCCCAAACCAACAACACAAAAGTAGATTACCTCTTTGAACCCACACAAGCCGAGATAGTAGATAGCCTGCTGCCAACCTACATCAAAATACAACTCTACAAATGCTTGCTCGACAACAACGCCTCCGAGCATGGAGCCAGAATGACCTCGATGGA
>JAYWHZ010000219.1:0-2893 GCA_043777395.1 Bacteroidota bacterium | reverse complement strand
AACCAGAGTCCGGCCTTTGAGGCAAAAAATTTTTCGTCTGAGGGCGATTTTATTCAACACGACAACACGCCTCAAACCCAGCAAGATGCGTTGGTCAGCTATGGTGAAATTTCTTTTTCGGGCAAACAAAAAACCTTCCAAATCCTCAATGATTTTACTCGTCTGTGTCAAGAAAAAGGGGTTAAAGTCTATTTTATCTACACTGCTTTTGCCCAAAAAGAGTTTGAAATTAACCAAAAAGCCATCATGTTGTTTGATAAGGAATTTAAGGAAAACGTCAGAAATATAAGGGTAATTGGTAGCCCTGATGACTTTGCCATTGCCGATAGGTTGTTTAGTGGAACGGTTTATCACCTCAACTTTGAGGGCAAACAAATGAGAACCAAACGCTTGATACAACTATTTAAAAAAATAGATTTCCCAAATAATGCTCAAAACTAAAAAACCCACTCGAAGCGTTCGATGCCTCAAATGGATTCTTAGTTTTTAATTCTATGCTTTTAATAAATCCTTATTTTACCAATTTGCCCATAGCCGATTTGGTGCCTTTTTTGTCGCTGATGTTATAAAAATAAACACCATTGGCAAACATTTCAGTATCGATTTCGGTGGCATTGCTAAACTGCTTTTCAAGTAATTTTCTGCCTTGCAAGTCGCTCAACACAATGGTATAGACATCGTTGTCTTTCATATTGACCCAAAGACCCTCACGGAAAGGATTTGGCGTTACCGATGCTTGAATGTTGTTTTGCACCTGAGTTACTTTGAGTGGAATGCTATTTGCCCATTTATAGATGCCACCGATGGGTGCTCCTGATGTTACCCAACCTGTTGTGCTGTTGATGAAACTCAGGTCGAAGTAGCTTGTGTTGGAGGTGTCTACCAAGCTCCATGTGTCGCCGTTGTTGATGCTGTATGCAGCGGCAAAGCTAGTGATTCCACCACCCGAATTAATTCTGGCACCCGTGGTGATGAATGTTCCTGCTGTTCCGGGTATGTGTGTTACATCAAACTTGGCACTTAGCCCTGCTGTGTTGCCTACCAAAGACCAAGTCATGCCGCCATCGATGCTTTTGGCTATGGAGGTTGTTACGCCCGTCGAAGCACTGACGGCAAAGCCTACGTTGGCATCTTTGAATGAAATACCGTATACCAAGCCTGCAAAAGGCGTTTGAGATACAGTCCAGTTCAAGCCTCTGTCGGTGCTTTTATAGACACGCCCTTTGTTGGTGCCAAAATACACGGTGTTGCCTGTGATGCCAAAGCTATTGGTCAAGCCATATTCGTCCGTTATGTGTACTGGGATATTGGCATTTGGCACTCTAATCCAGTTTGTACCGCCGTTGGTGGTGGTGTAAATCTCGAAGCGACCTGTGGCTACTGCGGCAGGGTTTGGGTCTCCCATGGTTACGCCAGCACCGCCATTCCAAAAATGGACAAAGTTTGGAAATCCATCGGGGAGTGCAAAAGTGGCTGTGGTTTGTGCAGCCCAGCTTGTACCGCCATTGACGGTCTTGTACACTTGTCCGCCACCACTGGGATTAAAAGTTGCAATCCAAGCGGTGTCTGGGTGTGTCGCCGTGATGTTGGCACCGCCATATGTTGGAGCAACGCCCGTGAGCAAGCCCGAAGTCCAAGTCGTGCCACCATTGATGGTTTTGGCATAGGCACCACCAGCAATTTGAGCACCTGTTCCATTTACTTTGATGCCCAAAGACCAGACGGTGCTGGCATTGACTACGTCCACGTATTGAAAAGTGGTGCCGGTGGCGGCAGTACCCGTGATAGGCTGGGCGAGCCATTGGGCATTTGAGGTGATTACCACTGCGAGGAGCAAGGAAAATGTGAGAAGAATTTTTTTCATTTTTTGATAATTTGGATTACGATTAATTAATTTGAAGTGTGAGTAAACAATTTTTTAGTTATATTTTGTGCTAAATTACTAACATTAATCGAAAAGAAATTATTTTTTGATTATTTAATCCTTTTGTATCTTTTTCTATCTATCCAACGTTTGTATTGCAAGCCATTAAACGCTATAAAGACACAAAATATTAGGATAATCGATTGAAAACACCGAACTTTGTCGTTTATTATTTGTTTAAATAAAAATATATAAATCGACTCTATTTAACAAACAAATTAACAAACGAAAACAATGAAACGCACACACTTTATCTTGTTGGGTATCATCGCAGTAGCCATCGCTGTTATCATCTCGACGGCGGGCGACGCAAGCAGCTACGAAAATTTTAGCATCGCCAAAAACAATTCGGGCAACGAATACCACATCGTCGGCACGCTTGCCAAGTCCAAACCTTTGGTTTATGACCCTATCAAAGACCCCAATTTTTTTAGTTTTCACATGATAGATAGCCAAGGCGAGCAGTGCCAAGTGGTCTATCACGACAACATGCCCCAAGATTTTGAACGCAGCGAGCAGGTCGTTGTCGTGGGTCAATATGAGAACAATATTTTTGAGGCGAAAACCATCTTGACCAAATGCCCTTCAAAATATGTTGAAAAGGAAATAAAAATCACGAGCAATTAAATTGGTTTGGACTCGTTTTTGGTTTTGAGTAAAAGTATGTTGTGTAGTTGAAAGCAAAGGAAACGTTTTGCCAATCGCATTCGACATAAAGCAAACTATATTAATTAAAAAAATCTTGATGCTACAAAAAATCATTTTAGTAATAGTTCTGATCCCTTTTTTTTATTGCCCTGCGGCGTTTGCCCAGACCAACGCCGAGCAGCAGCCTCTCAAACAGGTTCGCATTGGGGCATGGAGGCTGCATTTGCCCTACAACTTTGCCAAGAGTGTAGAAAAAGTACGCAGCACGATGTTTTGTGCCACCAGTGAGAGCCTATTCGAACACGACCTCATCTTTGGGGC
>JAYWHZ010000218.1:0-2911 GCA_043777395.1 Bacteroidota bacterium | reverse complement strand
TAATAAAAAAACGACGATTTGGTGGTTTCAAAGATTGGATATTGCTTGATGCGTTTTCGGGTGGCTTTGTTTAGAGCGTCGTCTATGGTTATTTTTCCGTTTATGTTTTGCAAAGCACTGCGAACTTCGGTGTATATCTTGTTTTTTTGTGCATCGTTTTTTCCTGTCCAGACCTTAAATTTGAGGCTATCGACGTTGTCCATATCCAACACAAAACGGTTGTAGTCGAACGCAAAACCATTGCCAAAAAAATAGAGCGGACCTGCCACAACCTGCCCGGCAAACGCCAGACCCATTGATTTTGAAATGCTTATCTCTTGGTTTTTGGGAATGATAAAAACCGCATGCGAGTCGCTCAAAAACACCGAAGGCACGCCTTTTATCTTCAAATCCATGGTTTTGAGGTTCAGCGTAGCGTTGTTGCCTTTGGCTTTTGGCAGTTTTGAGACCATCAAAATCAAATCGTAGTCTATCTTGTTGGCAAAAGCGTCGGTATAGTGGAATGTCTTTGGCTGAACGGTCAATTCGCCTCGAACTCTATCCAAGAAGATAAAATCTTTGTTTGCCAAATCGGTCAATAAATCCAAAATTTGAGTTTCATTAACGCCCAAAAACTGTGCAAAACTGGCAATAGAAATCGTTTTGAGGTTCACTTTGTCGCTCAGCGTTCTTAGTTTTTGAAGTGGATTGTAGGTCAAAATGCCTTGTAGTTTTTTAAATTCAAACCGATTAAAATAGTTCATCGACTGAGCCGAAAACAACGATTCGCCCATCGTGTTGAGGTTTCGGAAGGCAATAAAGTTGGAATCTAATTTCCATTCTAAGACTTCGGTTTTAATAAAAATTTGGTGGTAAGTGTCTATGAAGCTATTTTTTATGGGGCTGTTTTCGGGCAGCGTCAGGGTCAAATATTTTTTTTGAATATGAAAACGAAGGTTCAAATTGGGGTGAAAAATAGAATCCTGACCCAGATAGATGCTCGTTTCGATGGCTTGCCCCAAAATAAATTCCCGACCGATGCCAATCGTATTGCTCGAATAGAGGTTGGCAACCAAGCTGTCTTTTTGAAAAATTTGGAGGTTTGCCCTCGCTGCGTTGCTGGGCATACACAGCGTCGTGCTGCCGTTGATAGCATATCTGCCCCTGAAATTGACGTTTTTTGCGATGTTGCTGATGGCAATGAGCGTGTCGTGGCTCGAAAATCGTGGAAAATCGGCAGTCAAGACCTTAAAATTAGGGTTGCATTTGTCTTCAAAAACACCCCGCAAGCGTGTATTTTTACCGATGGTTTGATTAAAAAATAAGGCACTATCTGCCCTAAATTCCATTTTGTTGAGGTCTATTTGGTAGCGTTGGAGGCTACAAAACATAGAATCGGCTCTAAAACCGAGTTTTTGCCAAGATGTTTGCCCTCGATTACCCAAAAACTGGTTGGTCAAAGGGTAAAATTGTCCCGATGTTTTTTCAATTTTTATGGAATCTTTGTCGAGGTAAACACATTTTAAAGCCGCATTTTTGAAGGAAATATAAGGTCTTGAGGCACTTGCCTGCCCAAATTCAAACGTTCCCGATGCCGTCCAATGGTTGCTTTTAGATGCGTTGAGGGTGTTGTCTTTAAAAACCGAGAAACAAGCGGCTGTAAATATTTCAAAATTTTTTCGACTTGCTGGAGCCAAGCTATCCAAAATCGTGTGGTATTGATAAAACGTGTTTTCGCTTGCCGAAGCCTCGCCGATTGCCAGCGTTGCATTCAGATAATTGCCAAAATAAGGATAAGCGTTCATGCGTTGATTTTGCATCGATTGACACATTTTTATGATGCGATTTTGGGCATTCTCATCATAATTTTCCCATTTTTTGTCTATTTTCTTTGCCAAAACGGCATAGTCGTCTCTTTGTGTTGCCTTCAAAAAAAGAATGAGCTGGTCTATAAATTTGGCTCTATCTGCCGAAAAGACAAGCGTTTGGGCGTTGGCAAAATCAAAAAATATTAAAAAAAAAAGCAAGAATTTATATTTTTTCATTCGTTCATGGGTGTTGGTACAGACAACAGGTGTTGAGCCTCAAAAATGTTGCAGGGCTGTTGAGGTTTGGCTAAAAATACGATTAGATAGATTGATTTGGTCTATCTGGGTTTTAAAATTTTACTTGAACGGCTTTGGCTTCGTCGGCACTTTCGAGTTCAAAATAATCTTTTTTAGAGTAGTTGAGCAGTCGGGCAATAATCACCGATGGAAACGTTTCGAGAGCGGTATTAAAATCACGAGTAACGCCGTTGTAGTAACGTCGGGCGTTTTGGATGTCGCTTTCTATCTCGGTGAGGCTACTTTGTAGGGACATAAAATTTTCGTTTGCCCTGAGTTGTGGATAGCTCTCTGCCAAAACCATGATTTGACGAACCGCCTGCGAAAGTTGAGCTTGGGCTTGGGCTTGACCCGCTACGTCGCCTGCCGAAACCTGCGACACGCCATTTCGGGCTTGAATAACCGCCTCAAACGTGCTTTTTTCGTGAGTGGCATAGCCTTTTACGGTCTCTACAAGGTTGGGAACAAGGTCGAACCGACGTTTCAACTGAATGTTGATGCTACTCCAAGCCTCTTCACATTTATTTTTTAGCTTGACTAAACTGTTGTAAAATGAAACAAACACAAGGGCTAATACCGCCGCTACGATGAGAAAAATAAACATTTTTTGCACAAGATTTGGGTTTTAAGGTGAATTTATTTGTTGAGTGCAAGGTAATAACTATTTTTGGATTTTTAGGTCGAAAATGAAAAAAGTGTCTGTTTTTGAGTTGGGCGTGTTGTGTGTTGTGTCTGCTATTTTTTTGCCGTCGCTCTGCGGCGAGGGGCTCTTTGTAGATGGCTTGACCTACGCCGGCGTGTCGAGAAATCTGGCAATCGAAAAAGGC
>JAYWHZ010000217.1:0-2916 GCA_043777395.1 Bacteroidota bacterium | reverse complement strand
ACCCAATTTCAACCCCTATAACGGGCGTTGTGGGTGCTATGGATAGAATGACGAAGCTGAGCGAAGGTAGTGTGATTAATTTTTATTTTCAGTCTGAGCTTGCGTTTTCCGAAAATTCGTCAGGCATTGCTATTGCCGACAATGAGGCTGCATTTTCTATGATTGACCCTGCTGGGATTTTAGCCAATCCTGTCGCAGTTTTCAAGATTGGTGATACGGCAACCTTTGTGATGATTGATGGCTATTGGCAAATGGTTGGTAGAACTTCTGCCGCTGCTATGGCTTTAATGTCTATTGCTGGCGATGGTATATGGCACATAGTAGGCAATACCAACGAACCTCAGTATCAGGATAATATTTTTAATCACTATGACACCAGCGACCCCGTTTCATTTATGAAAGACGACAAAGCGATGGTACATCTCAATGGCAAATTTATTATTAGCTCGCCATTGACTGGTAGCAGTGGTGCTATAATTTTTTATCTGCCATTGGGTTTTAGACCAAAATCAAAAAAATATTTTATTTGCCCTCATCTCGTAAGCAACTCAACAATTTATGGGACTCGGCCTATTACCATAGATACCAACGGAGCAATAGAAGTGGATTCCACATATGTATCCGCTTATACTTTTGTTATCACAGAACTAAGCAACATTCAATTCAAAACATAAAAAAAAATGACAAAAAACACAGATTCGGCAAATCTAAAAACAAACAAAACGCCCATCAGTTATTATGGTGGCAAACAAAAAATGGTGAAACACATTTTGCCATTAATCCCAAAACACCACATTTATGTAGAGCCGTTTTTTGGCGGCGGTGCCATTTTCTTTGCCAAAGAGCCTTCGCATATAGAAGTTATCAACGACCTGAACGGCGAGGTTGTGAATTTTTATGCGGTAATGCAAAACGATTTTGAGGCACTGCAAAAAAAGATAAGCACCCAAATTCACAGCCGCCAAATTTATAGAGATGCTGCGGTGGTGAATTGTAGCCCCCATTTGTTTTCAAAATTAGAGCGGGCGTGTGCATTTTGGGTACTCACAAATCAAGGTTTTGGGTCTCAAATATCTACGAGTTCTTGGGGATATTCCAGAATAAAAAACTCCGACAGCCTCAAAAACAAAAACAAGCGTGAAGCCTTCGGGGCGTTTTATGGCGAGCGAATATCGCTCACTCAAATCGAGAACAATAACGCCTTGCAGGTGATAAAAAGTAGGGATACCCCCCAAACTTTTGTGTACGCCGACCCTCCCTACCACAATGCTTGCCAAGGGCACTACAAAGGCTATACCCAAGCCGATTATATCGACCTGCTCGAAGTGCTTAAAAATATGAAAGGTAAGTTTTTGTTGAGTTCCTACCCTTGCGAAACTTTGGCAAAATACACCCAAGAAAATGGCTGGAATACCCAAAAAGTGGAGGGTACTGTTTCCATTAATGGCTTTGGCGTTCAAAAGAAAAAGACAGAGGTTTTGACGGCAAACTACCCAATTTAAGGGACGTTTCATGGCAGATAAATACCTCAAATTTGTTGGTATTTATCTGCTATTTTATTGGTTTTTTGGCACAACAGGAACAGTATTTGATGTATTATATATACAAATTAACCCCAAAAAGAAATGACACAGCAAGAAATATTACTGCTACAAACGACAAAAACCGAAAAAATACGATTGTTATTAGCACTTGGACTTAGCCGCAAATCAGTAGCAGAAATCATGATGGTGGGCTATGGATTTGTTCAAAACGTTTACGCCAAGCACTACACTACCAATCAACGGAGTGGATTAAATCAATTTGAATTTATAGAATTTAATAGGAATTTTGGCATAGAGATAGAAGCCTACAATGTTGAGATGTCTCAATTAATGCGGGCTTTTGATGCCGAGGGCGTAAATTATGAACAAGCCTCAAGGCTAAACGACAAGCCAAATTTGTGGAAGATTACAACCGATGGCTCAATACAAGGGCAAAATACTTTTGAGATTGTGTCGCCTATATTGAAAGGTAGAGCGGGTTTGGAAGAATTGAGAAAAGTGTGTTTAGCCCTAAAAAAGTGCAATGCTTACGTGAATAAAAGTTGTGGTATGCACGTTCATTTTTGCGGTGCGGATTTCAAATTCAAACAATGGCGAAACATTTACATCAATTATGCCAGGCTCGAAAAAGTAATCGACGCTTTTATGCCCTGCTCGAGGCGTGGTGATAACAACCAGTATTGTAAAGGTTTTTTGAACAACCCCAATTTTGAACAAAAAATATTAGATGCAACAAATATTTCAAAAATTGAAGTAATTTTGAGTAGAAAAAGGTATTATAAAATAAACCCAATGTCCTACGCAAGGCACAAGACCATTGAATTTAGGCAACATTCAGGCACGATTGAGTTTTGCAAAATCGAAAATTGGGTGATGTTTTTGCACAATCTGGTTGAGTTTTCTAAGACCAGCCAAGTGTCTAAAACGCCCGATTTGTCATCAACTATTGAATTTCAACAGCCCGAGATTGTAGGATATTACCACGAAAGAACTCAAGACCTGTGCTTTGCATAGGTCTTTAAAAACCAATTAAAACCAATTTAAAAAGCAATTAAAAAATGAGAGAATATATTTTGGACGACGGATTTAGGGTTGTGTGCAGTTCAGACTATGAGTTTGTGCTTGCACTAAAACAATCCTCAAAGTTTGCATACGAGGAACCAATTATGGATTACATCAAAGGGTTTGCCGAGCGCAAAAAGATGCACACGGGCGACGATATTCGTTTTGGAAGCGTCAAAGATTTTGTTGCAGATTTGACCAACTGCAATATCTTAGTTGTGGTTCAAATGTAAATATATGTTAAATTTTTAGAAGCGTAAATTGTATATTTCATTCTGCCGATTGTGTATATTTCATTCTGCCGATTGTA
>JAYWHZ010000216.1:0-2923 GCA_043777395.1 Bacteroidota bacterium | reverse complement strand
TTGTACACAACTTGGAAATCGCAATATGAAGGTCCTGGGTTGTTTTCTAAATTTTGAACTTTATTAGTAGGTTTTGTTGACAACACAATCTGCGCATTTTTTGCCTGCATTTTAGTCTTTTCGGTGAGCATCTCACTTACTTTGGGTTCAATTTTTTTGCAGCCTATCGGCAAAATCATTGAGGTACAAAATACAGTAGCGACCACAAAGGTCATCAGAATATTTTTGCCTACGAAGGCAAATAAACGGCTATGGGCAAAGGTTAATTCCCCAATATTAAATAAATTATTAATGTGTTTCATTTTTTTTGTTGGTTTTTAAAAATTATGCAAGTTTGTCCTGATTGACGTTCAAAAGTAAAAATTATTTTTGATAATTCCAAATTTATTTTAAAATTATCGAAAATTACCAACAGTTACGTCAAATTACGTGTTCGTACAACAAATAAAATAATGTTGAGGGTTATTTTTCTTTAACCCATTTTTTAGTATTTTTGCACAATGACAATGAGGGTAATTTGATTTTTGGGTTATTTTGAGCATGACACAAAACTAAGCCCTTCTTAATCTATTTTCCTAATCATACTTTGTACACCACAACCAAAAAGTTAAATTTAAAAAATATTAAAAAAACTGAGGTCAAATCATTTCTTACGCTGACCTCAAGTTTAAGTTTGCTTGCTATGCCGCTATGGCTTTACGTAAAAGTAGTAACTGCTTTTAGTATAGTACCATTCTTGTAGTTTAGTTAATAGAGGCGAGTCTAAAGGTATGTCTTTCCCTGCCAAATATTGCTTCGTGTTGCCTTTATTAATTTGAGGCATGATGCAGTAAAAATATTCATGGCACTCGCTATCAGTTACGTTTATTTTGGTACGGTACTTTTCGGGACCACCTATGAAACTAAATACACTTAAAACATACGTTCCTGTATCTCTCGGTACGATGTAGCCCAAAAGTTGGTATTGATCGTTTTTGTACTCTGTGGTGATGCTATATAAGGTTTTCAACAACTCTATTGACCCTATTTTTGTTCCAGCAGTGAACTTTTCGGGAACAGGAACCGAAGGTTTATTGTCAGACGAATATTGAAATTGCTCCAAAGACAAAGCAAGTCTAAAATTAAAATTTCTGTACTGGTAGGTGTTTCCATTTTCATAGTCTTTGATGCTTGTTTTCACGTCAGACCTCAGCCAGAGCGTATCGCCCACGTTTATGGTGTCTCGGTCGGCGGGATAAACCGTGAATGGCAATATGGGAGAATAACTTAATTGGCAAGGCTCTTCGCAGCCTACCACAGCAAATAGCAGCACAATCAATGTCAAAAACTTAAAAAAAATGGCTTTAGAATCCATAACTGTTGAATAGGTTGTTTACTTGTTGAATTTGTCTGTTGTTGTTTTGTAGCAAAATACGGTCTCTAAACATAGGCACAGAAACCACGTCGTCACGCAAGGC
Organism: Bacteroidota bacterium; assembly: GCA_043777395.1. GTDB lineage: Bacteria > Bacteroidota > Bacteroidia > UBA7662 > JAYWHZ01 > JAYWHZ01. Next base: position 1,466 of record JAYWHZ010000216.1, on the reverse strand, counting down.
ATTGAACACTTGGTTTGGCGTGTAGGTATTCACATCGTCGATAATGCCCGTAATGAAGGGTTCTTCGCCGCCGTCGGTCATATCGTACATGGCACCGCCTGAGGCAAACGGAAACTCCACCAGACGACCTCCGAAACCTTCTATCCTCCTTTGCCAAAAATTTGGGTTAAAAAAAGCATTGACCCCATAGCGCTGGTGTGTAGCGATGTGCCCGATGTAGTCTGCCCATCCTTCTGCGACTTCTACTCGCCCTACGCCCGGCGTGTTGGTGGTGCCGTATGGCGGGTTGTTGTTTACGATGACGTTCGCTACGATGTAAGTGATGTAATCGAACCAATAAATATTACCCACCTGTCGGTAGAGTCCTGCATGAGCCAGTTCGTGGTTCATGAGAGCGGCTATCTCGTCGCTCCTCATTTGAGGTCGATTGCCAGTGTTGTATCCGAAAGTAATATCGGGCAGGTGGTTTTCGATAATGGTTACTGCGTAGGCTACTCCAGGTGTAATGAGCAGACCCCTTATTGCAGCCAAAAATGTAGAGTTTGGATTATTCATTTGTTTGAGCATAGGTGCTGCCCCCGATACGTTTAATGTGATGCGTGTGGTGAGCCAGATGTTGAGTTTGTCTTCTGGGGGTGTTATGTTGTTTGCGTTCATAAACTGATGATGCTCTTCCACGACATTGCAGGTTTGGGCAGCCATCCAGAGGCGTTTTTGTTCAGATTCTACATCGTTGGGGTCGTTGTTTATCAAAAAATTGACCGTTTCCATGTCCCGACCTCTAAATTCGCCTATTGGTATATCTACACAGTTGGCTATCTGCCACACTCTGAAACCTCTGATGCCTCTAAGCCTACAGTGCTCGTTTTTGAATTCAAGTGCCATAAAAACTCTGCCTTTGAAGGTATTTTGTACCCTAAAATGACCATTGTTGTTGGTAAATGTTTGATGAATTCTAAACCAATTTCTAATACTGACCTTGACGTTTTGAACGGGAACAGTACCTAATTGAGTATTTTCGACCACTATGTCGCCTTCCGGGTGAAACCTCGCTTGTTGAGTCTTTGGACCACCGCCATTTTTCTCGTTGCCTCCATTGCTGTCATATTCTTCCAAATTGTCTGTAATTGTGAAAGCCTCACGCTCCAAATCGTCTAAGTCAATTTGCAGCTTGCAGGGCAAGGCGTTGCTGGCATCTGGCAAATAGAGTTCGTCTAAAATTTCTGTTCGGACGTAGCTTGGCAAAACTGAGTTTACCTTCACGGTGGTATATTGCCACGTTATCTCCTCGAGCGGAATGTTTGGGTCTTGGTAGTAGGTGCCTTGCGTTATGATTTCATAGTCGAAAGGCATTTCAAAGAGTACAAAATTGGTATCTTCCAAAAGCAGCATATACTCATTGATGTTTTCAGGTAAAAACCGTACGTACCAATGCGTAGGCTCAAATTTGCAGCCCAGTCCTGTCA
>JAYWHZ010000215.1:0-2925 GCA_043777395.1 Bacteroidota bacterium | reverse complement strand
ACATAGCCGTCTGTGCAGGCTCACACAACGAGCAAAGCAACGTGAGGCTCACGGAGCTGATGCAACAATTTGACATCGAAAAAAACCACCCACACATTGCCTTTTCCCAACTCTACGGCATGAGCGACCACATTTCGTTCAACCTCTCGAACGAAGGCTACAACGTGTCTAAATATTTGCCCTACGGACCCATCAATGCCGTGATACCTTACCTTATCCGCCGAACACAAGAAAACACGTCTGTTGCTGGGCAGATGGGGCGTGAGCTTTCGTTGCTCTCCAAAGAGGTGAAACGCAGAAAATTGGTTGATTGAAAAATAACAAATATTTATTGACATAAAATTAACTCAATTTATAGAATTAAATCTTAAGCCTTTAAATTGGAAATAAAAACGGATATACCACTTTTTTTTTGTTACTTTGTTGGTAAAAATAAATTAAAATAAAAGCAAAACCATGTTTCTCAAAAATAAAATCATCATCGTTACGGGCGTAAGCAAAGGCATAGGCAAAGCAACCATCGAAGCATTGCTCAAAAAACAAGCCATCGTAGTGGGTTGGGGACGAACAAAGCCCGACATCATCAACCAACATTTTCACTTTTTTTCGGTCGATATTCGCCAATATACCGAAGTAGAGCAAGCCTACCAAAAAACCATTACCGAAGTGGGCAGCAACGTCTATGGACTCATCAACAACGCTGGCTTGGGCTACTTTGGCGGCGTAGAAACACTGCCGATGGAACAATGGGCAGAAATGTTTGACACCAACGTCAATGGCTTGATGTATTGCACGAGGGTCGTGGTGGCTCAAATGAAAGAACACGAGCAAGGGCATATCATCAATATTGCGTCCATTGCGGGTTTGCAGGGCTTGGCAGAAGCCAGCGGCTACTGTGCCACGAAGTTTGCCGTCAAAGGGTTTTCGCATTCGCTCTATCAAGAACTCCGAAAGTTTGGCATCAAAGTAAGCTGCATCTATCCCGGCTCGGTCGAGACCAATTTTTTTGACCACATAGACTCCATCGAAGCCAACGCCGACATGCTCCAACCAGCAGACATTGCCAACAGCATCGTTTATTTGCTCGAAACGCCGCCCAATTGTCTGCCCATAGACTTTGAGATAAGACCCCTAAAAGCCGGAAAACCCCGAAAATAACGCCCCACAGCCATGATAGCAATAGATAATACGTTGATTTCTGATGCCGTTATAAGCGAACAGTTTGTGTGCGACCTGGCTGCCTGCAAAGGGGCTTGCTGCGAAGAGGGCGAACTCGGTGCGCCGCTTTCAATAGACGAAATAGACCAGATAGAAGCCAATATACTTGGCATAAAACCCTTTATGTCGCCTGCGGGTTTGGAATTATTGGAGCAAGAGGGTTTTTATGAAGTGGATATAGACAACGACCTTGCCACGACCACCGTTGGGGGTAGAGACTGCGTGTTTGCGGTCAGAGACCAGCAGACCAAGAGCCTCAAATGTGCCATTGAGCAAGCCCATAAAGCCCAAAAATCGGCATTTTTTAAGCCCATTTCGTGCCATCTGTATCCAATCCGAGTTGATGAGTATGAGACCTACGAAGCCGTCAATTATCACCAATGGTCTATCTGTGGGGCGGCTTGCTCGCTGGGAAAATCGCTTCAAGTGCCTGTGTATCAGTTTTTAAAAGTGCCACTCATCAGAAAGTTTGGCAGCGAATGGTATGAGGCTTTGGAGGCTTATGCCAAAGACCAAACCAAAGCCAACGATTAGCCACAAACGAAAGCAAAAACGGGATTTTGGAAACCTAATTTTGGTCAATTTTTTAAACTTGCCATTCAATCAAAAAAAAAGTGGTAACATTGCATCTACAATCAAACGCCCAGACGACCTGATAGGCATCGACGGTTCGTTTGAGAAAATAAATTGCCCTCGTAGTTCAACGGATAGAATAGAAGTTTCCTAAACTTTTGATATGGGTTCGATTCCCGTCGAGGGTACATTTTTTTTGGTATTCAAATGGCTGACACACCTTGTTTTGAAGATATTTTTTGTTTGTCTGTCTAAACCATTATTTCACCTATTTTACGAGCAATGCTTTATTATCTTTTTGATTTTTTGGAACGGGAATACAATTTCTTTGGTGCTGGGCTGTTTCGCTACATCACTTTCAGGGCTTCTGTTACGCTGATTGCCTCTATTTTGATTGGTCTAATCATCGGCAAACGCATTTTGCTGTATCTCAAAAAACGCCAGATAGGCGAGAGTATTCGCACCGATGGTCCCGAAAGTCATTTTTCTAAAAAAGGCACGCCTACCATGGGCGGCATCATCATCATTGCGGCAATATTGGTGCCGTGTTTGCTGTTTGCCAAGCTCACCAATGTGTATGTGATTTTGATGTTGGTTTCGACGCTTTGGATGGGTATTATTGGTTTTGTGGACGATTATATCAAGGTTTTCAAACGAGACAAAGAGGGTTTGAAAGGTCGGTTTAAAATCATTGGGCAGATAGGTTTGGGATTTCTAATTGCTTTGGTTCTTTATCGCAACGAGGTAACGAGCCAAAATGCTTTGATTACCAATTTGCCCTTTTTCAAATATCCGTTTGATTATAACACGCTGTTTGCAAGCAAAGCCTTGACGACAGTGATTTACTTTTTGGCTATTATTTTTATTGTTACGGCTGTAACCAACGGCGTAAACCTCACGGACGGCATCGACGGTTTGGCTGCTGGCACAACTGCCATTGTGGCAACGGGGTTGGCGATTTTGGCTTATGTGGTGGGCAATAAGGTTCAGGCAGACTACCTGAACGTGATTTATGTGCCTAACTCGGGCGAGGTAGTCATCTTTTTGGCGGCTTTGATTGGTGCATGCACGGGTTTTTTGTGGTATAATTCGTATCCTGCTCAGGTTTTTATGGGCGATACGGGTTCGATGGCA
>JAYWHZ010000214.1:0-2929 GCA_043777395.1 Bacteroidota bacterium | reverse complement strand
TGACATGTTGGGCAAAGCGAGGTATTCCGATTCGCTAACAATCTTGAACCTGAATAACACAGACGCTCAAAAAAAAATTAAAATATTCCCTACCGTTGCCAATAATATCCTAAACATCAAAATCATTGACGACCAAGATTTGATGCCTTTTGAAGGTGTTTTGAATGACCTGACAGGCAAAACCGTGTCGGCACAACCACTCATCTCCAACATCGACAATCAAATAGACATCTCTCACTGCAGCAATGGGGTCTATGTTATTCAAATCAAAAATGAACTCAAAGAAATTGTTTATCAAGACAAAATTATCATCTCCAACTGACACATAAAAAAACTTTGCAACGTTCTCTCAACGCTACAAAGTCTGTTACATTACAAAAACTTCAACCTTCAAAAAATTAATTCTTCTATTTCTTCTATTTCTTCTTATTTTTTTATCAACCGAATTGTTTGGCTGTATAGCGTATCAAAATCATTTTGGCTCACCATATTGACCATATAAATACCTTGCGGCAACGTCGATACATCGATTTGCTTCAAGCCATTGGCAACCAAAACGGTGCCATAAACCACTTCACCCATCATATTGCTAACAGAAACCGAAAGCGTCTCGTCGCTGTTCCAATTGCTAAACTCTATGCTTGCAAAATCGGAAACAGGATTGGGATAAATGCTCACTTCACGTTTGGCAACGGTGTTTTGGAGCGTAAAATCGAGCGATTTGGTCTGGCTGTAACTCGTCTTGGCATCAAAATCTATCTGCCTGATGCGGTAGTAGTTCACGCCCACAATGGGATTTTTATCTATAAAGTTATAATTTTTTAAGCCATTTTGGTCTTTTTTAGAACCGATAAGGGTAGAAATACCTTCAAATGTCTGGTTGTCGGCAGAGCGTTCGACCACAAAACCCTCGTTGTTGGTTTCAGTTGCTGTAACCCATTCGAGCAGCGATTTGTTGTCTCGTGTCTTTTTGGCTTTGAAGCTAAGCCACTCCACGGGCAATGCACCTTTTGCCAGTTCGGCTTGGCGAACGAGTGCCGAGGTGTTGAGTTTGCCTGCACCCCATGTTTCGGTTGTGGGTGTGTTGGCAGGATAAATTGGGAATGTGAATGGCGTTGTGCCTGTCGTAAAATTATCTTGTAAAGCCGTAGATTTCAAATCATTGGCGGCTTCGAGGTAGGTTCTGTTTTTGTTTGCCTGAAAATATAATGCCAAAGCACCAGTAACAACTGGCGACGAAAACGACGTGCCTGCATTGAATAAAATATGGTTTTGACCAACCAAGATGTTGTAGGCATTGGCAGCAGGTAGCACCCTAAATGTTTTGAGGCGAGCACCCGGAATATAACGACCCGGAGCCGTAATATCGGGTTTCATGCGTCCATCACGTGAGGGTCCGTGGCTCGAACCAGCCCAGAGGTTGCCCATATCAGCCGAGATGCTATACAACTGCCCGTTGGCATTTTTAAACTCGTTGAGGTTTGTATATGCTCCAACGGCAATACCGTTTTTGCACAGATTGAAACCACCGCAAATACTCATTCTATCGTCTGGGTTTTTGTATCTGTTTAGGTTTGGCGAAAGGGTAGAGCCACTCGGCACATGGATGGCGTTGAGGGCATCACGGGTAAACAAATCGAAGGGGCGAGTGCCGCCCAAACCCGTGGTGATAAACCGCCAATAGGGTTGGTTTGTTCTGACGATGTTGGGCTGAACGACCACTGTGATTTGGTATGTTGTGGCGTTGTGTTGGGAGACGTAAGTGCTGATTGTACCCATCAAAGTGCCATTTGGCAATCGGAGTTCGTCGGTGGTGTTGGTGTTGATGGCTGGATTTTTGAATGAAATATTGCCTACATATCGGTATTTGATAACGCCATTGTCGTTGTAGGCAGTGTCCAAACCGATGCTGTATTTTATTTTATTGAGTTTGGCGGTGTCGCCATACATTTCAAGATAAATATCGCTGCTTCGTTTTTGAAACCACGTAAATGAGGTATCTGTTTTGACGGGCATGTTGTAGCTCGTGTGTAGGCGTGCGTTGCCAAAGTTTCCTGTTGCAAACGAGACGGCTTTTCCCGAGGTGTTGTTTAATAAATCATCGATAACCAAAGAATAATAATCTGAGCCATCACGTGGACCCAATGTAGAGCCAAAACTCACATTGATGACGCAAGGCATTTGCAATCTGTCGGCTTCGGCAAAGAAATAGGCGATGGCATCAACAATATCTGAACTAAAATAGCCTGGGTTGAGGTCTGCAATGAGCAAAGTTGCTTCGGGTGCTATGCCCGAATAGGCGTTTGGGGTCGATATGCCTGCCGACGTTACCGTAACGGCTGAACCTGCTGCCATGCCTGCAATGCCGGTGCCGTGCATGTTGTCGTCGATGGGTGCCAAAGGGCTGTTTCGTGTGGGCGAATAGGTGCCAGCGGCAATGGTTATTTTGCCCGTTCTGATGGAGTCGATGCACTTGTTGATGACCGACGAGTCGAACACACTGCCTCTGCCGAGCATGGGCGGTATGTAGCCTTGCACGTTTTTATTAAAATCTAATATTTTGTAGATGCGTGTTTTGCCGTTGGCGGTCAAAAAAGCAGGGTTCATATAGTCGATGCCCGTATCGATGATGCCCACCAACACGCCTTGCCCTTTGTATGAGGCACGCACGCCGTTGTAGAGGAGTGTAGATTGACCGTCGTGGACTGATTTTGTGTTGGTGTTGTAGAGTATGGTATCGCCCTGCATGTTGTTGTCGAGGAGTAGGTTTCGTGTTTCGCCGGCTTGTATGCCTTCTATGGTTGTGCTTTGGGCAAGTGTGTGGAGTTGTCCAACGTCGATAAATCCTCTGACGATGCCGCCTTGTGTGCCGACGACCATGCCGCCGTTGTCTTTAAACAGGTTTTCGTCTGTGTGGAGGTCGTTGGTT
>JAYWHZ010000213.1:0-2938 GCA_043777395.1 Bacteroidota bacterium | reverse complement strand
ATTTTGCTTTGCCGGTCAGCACTTCTTTTCTGCCCACAAGGCTCGCCTGCCTACTCTCGAAGGCGATGCGGTAATCGTTGAGGACTTCCATTTTGAACTCTTCAAAAGAATATTTGTCGGTTATATTTGCGAGGGTTTGGGGCATAAGGGTAAGCCAATAGGGTGAATGAATGGTAATTGGTAAATTGAGATGCAAAGATACAAATTTTTAATTAATTTATTTGTAAATGGATTTTCATAAAACTTTTGCTTGAAAGCAAACCAAAAATCCGAAATATTAGGGTTCAAAAATCTCAAATTAGGATTAGAAAACTTGGGTCTGATGCCAAAAAAAAGTGTCTGCATCTCAATAAATGGATACAAACACTTTTTAATTTTGGGTTAATAAATAGGTATTATTCTTTGACTAATTTCAATTTTTGATGACCGTTTTGTGTTTGAATATCGACCAGATAAAGACCCTGCGACAGTTCAGAGACCCGACCGTTCAACGCATCGTTGATGCCCGATAGGTTGCCTTGCACACGAAGAGCCATTTGACCGAGCGACGAGTAAATGCTCAACGTCAGTATATCGTTGGCGTTATGATTGTCGCCTGCCACGATTTTGAGTTCGTTTTTGGCGGGGTTTGGCATCAATTTAAATGTATTTTTAGCATCGTTTTCTATGAATATACTCGAGGTGTATTCATATTTGCCGTCGTTGTCAATTTGTTTTAGTCTGTAATAGGCACTTTTCTCAAACTGATAGTCGTTGAAGTTGTAATTTTTTTGCTCGCTTGTGGTGTTGTTACCTACCACAAAACCGATTTTCTCAAAATTTGTTCCATTCAATGATTTTTCAATCTCAAAACCTGCGTTGTTGGTTTCGTCGGCAGTAGACCAATATAAGACAGCAACCTGATTGACGTTTTTGCCTTTAAATGCTATCAATCTCACGTTGAAAGGTGTGTTTGTGATATTTCCTGCCACGTCTTTCCACAATCCTGTGAGTCCAGCAGGAATATTGGTCAAGTAGGGCGTACAAGGCGGTATGGTGATGGTATTGAATGCGGCATTTGGTATGCGGCAGTTTTCCCAATTGGCACTGTTTGTAAAGTCATTTGTACCGCCTGCACCCGTCCAAAACGCTGTGTTAGAGGTGTTGTTGGCTGCCGTAAAGCGACCGTTGATGGTCGTTGGTGCGGTGTAGTTCAAGCGAACAAAGGCTTTTTGGGCTGGCACGGCTGCACATGGGTTTGCAGCCACGTTGCAAGGTGCAGGCGATATGCTGGTGCAGACTATGCCGGGATTGTGGCGAATCTTGGCGGTAATCCAACTATCCGTCGCTGGGGCGGTAAAACTGCCCGAAAAGTCATTGACTGTGCAGTTGCAGTGTAGCCTGATGCCGTTGAGGGTATAAAATTCCAAACAATTGTTTATGCCACTTACATTTGGGTCGTCGTTAAAATCGTAGGTGATGGCAGAGCCTGCGGCGGCATATATTTTGCCTACGATGCGGTACGAGCAAGAGCCTGCTGGGAGTTGTCCGCCTTGCCCCAAAGATGAGCAATGGCTATCGCCGAGGTCGTCTGCCATTTCCCATTCTTGCGATGTTTGGGTGATGCGTGAGGGTGCATATGTGTTTGCATCTTGCCCAACGGGCGCCCAAACGGAGTAGCCATGACGACCAGCAGCGTTGAGAGCCGGATTGACGGGTGGCGTGTTGATGACCACACTTCCACCCGAACCGACGGTTACGGTGGCTGTGCCGTTGGCACCCGAATAGTCTTTGAGAACGGTGCCGGGTGCAAATTGGGAATTTACCGTGTTGTTTTGCCAAGTAGCCCATTGGTCGTTGATGCCGATGAGGGCTTTTCCGCCACGCTCCAAGACGAGGTGGTCAACAGCACTATATGGCACGAAATAGTCGCCATTTTTAAATTGAAGGACTTGGTGGCACCAGATGAGGTTGGCAATGTCGCTGTTGAGTGGTAGGTCTGTTGTAGAAGTTGGCAGGTGTGTAAAGCGTTTTCCGGTTGAACCGACATTAAACACATCTTCGAAGAAAAGTTGTGGGTTTCCGTCGAGTGCCATGATGACGGCATAGGCTGTTGCCAGACGTGGCTCACGAGGGTCGATGTGTGGGCTTAGTTCGCCACCATTTGTCCAATTGGCATCGCCCAGGGGTTTGTAGTTTCCAGAGGCATCGAGTATTGGTCTAAATGTGTCGTGGTTGTTTACGAATGGTACTGTTCGGTGTACTCTTTGTGTTGGGTAGTCGGTGTATCGTTCGTTTTGTTGGGCGCCGGGAATAGAGCCTAAATTGAAGCCACCATTTCCCAAAACGAGACCATATAAGCCGCCTTGCGAGTCGAATGCACGCAGACCGAAGTCGAATGTTCCCATGTGTTTGTCTGATGCTCCTGTTTTGACGTTGTTTACATAGCAATCTAAGTCGCCTTTGCTTGCCACCCATTCGCCCACGTTGAACATTGCTTCGCCGCCTTGCGCCCAGCTTGGGAGTATAAATCGGACGTTATAGGAATAATCTTCTTGGACTTGGTAGGGAAAGTGTTTGACGGCGTCCCAACGAAGTCCATCGACACCCGTTTGTTTTTTGAGCCACATGAGCCAGTCTCTGCCGCCGTTGCGCATGTATCCGCTGGCTTGTGTGGGGTTAAAATAGGGTCTTGTGATGCCTGAGATAGTTGCCGAGCCTGAACTTGGAATGTTTGAACTCAAGCCAATGGCGTTGCTTTCATAAGAAATATCGGGTCCGAAGGCATCTAAACAAAGGTCGCCCGATGTGGAGTTGCAGCCGTTGTTAAAGAAGTCGGGTGCTATGCCATTGGCACAGTTGAAGTTTGGGTTTGGGTAGAAGTTGGTATAATTTTTTGACCATCTTCCGGACCGTGTGAAATAATCATTTTGGGATTGGTCTAGTCCGGGTGTTTTGT
>JAYWHZ010000212.1:0-2939 GCA_043777395.1 Bacteroidota bacterium | reverse complement strand
AAACACCCGATAGCCTCTACGGCTATGGCATTCCCAATTTTAAAAAGGCATACCAAATCCTTAGCCAAAAATATATTGACACCAAGGGCATTAAGAATGAATTGATAGTGGCACCAAATCCATTCCAAAACAGCCTGAAAGTCGCCTTTACCCTCGACAACAACACTGAAAACACATCGCTATACAGTCGCATCACCGATGTTTTGGGCAATAAAGTGTATGAAGAACAAATATACAGCCGATGGTGCGGCACAGGAAGCGAACTCCAACAGTGGTTTTGGGAAAAAAATACAGTCATGCCTAACCCAACGAACAACACAAGCGTATCTTGGGGCAAAAAAAACTATGAATATACCTTCGATTTGGGCAAGTTGCCGTCGGGAGTCTATATACTGACCATTACGGACGGGCAAGAAATAAATATGAAAACAAAAATCATCAAACAATAAATCTAAACCAATCAATCTGCATTTTATATGAAATTTTATCCACTTGCCATCAAAGATATTCGCCAAGAAACCCGAGACTGCGTTTCTATTGCCTTTGAGGTTCCCGATGCCGTGAGCCAAGATTTTAAGTTCACGCAAGGGCAATATCTGACCATCAAAACCAAAATAGGGCAAGACGACGTGAGAAGGTCTTATTCGATTTGTAGCAGTCCTTTGGACAAGGAGTTGAGGGTTGCCATCAAGCAAGTCAAAAACGGGCGATTTTCGACCTATGCCAACCAACACCTCAAAACGGGCGATATTTTGGATGTTATGCGGCCGATGGGTCGTTTTTTTACGGAATTGAACCCTACGCAAGCCAAAAAATATTTGTTTTTTGCAGCAGGTAGCGGCATCACACCCATCTTGTCTATCATTAAAACCATACTCCAAACCGAACCCCAGAGCCAATGCACCTTGTTTTATGGCAATAAAAACCGCAACGCAATCATCTTTAAGGAGCAGATAGAAGGACTTAAAAACCAATATCTCCAACGCTTGCGACTTTACCACATTTTGAGCCGTGAATCGACCGAGATGCCGCTGTTTAGTGGGCGGATAGACGAACAAAAATGCCTTTCGTTGATAGAAAAACAATTGGTCAATGGGTCAGAAATCGACGAATGTTTTATGTGTGGACCACAAGAAATGATTGAATCCATTACCAAAATACTGCTCGAACATGGCTTAAACAAAAAAAATATTCACTTTGAATTGTTTGCCTCAACCAATACATTACAAAAAACAAAGCCTCTGCAAACCGATACGAACACCGGCACCCAAACCGAATGCGACCTGACCGTGAGGCTCGACGGGGTGGCTTTTAAGATGAAACTGACCTACGGCGGCGAAAATATTTTAGATGCAGCCCTCAACCACGGTGCCGATTTGCCTTATGCCTGCAAAGGGGGCGTGTGTTGCACCTGCAAAGCAAAACTGGTAGAGGGCAAAGTGGATATGGACGTAAACTATGCCTTAGAACCCGAAGAGGTCGAAGCAGGATTTATATTGACGTGCCAAGCACACCCAAAAACACCCATCGTCGTGGTAGATTTTGATGTGAAATAAAACAAAAATGCGTTGAAATAAATTAAAAATCAAATCAAAAAATCAGGTCGTATCTTTGCAAATAACAGATAGAAGTCCAAAAAATAATCCAAGTATGAATAAAAATATTGTTTACGGCATCATATTCCTTGCCCTTTGTGGGGTGGCTTATTTTATTTTGAAGCAAGATAAAAACACCGGAACGCTCAAAACCGAGCTCAAAGATTTTGCCGTAAAAGACACCACCAGCATAGACAAAATATTTTTGGCAAGCAAATCAAACCAAACCGTGTTGCTGGAGCGGCAAGCCAACGGACTTTGGCAGGTCAATGGCAAATTTTTTGCCCGTCCCGATTTTGTTCAGAGTCTGCTCGAAGCCATCGGCAGGGTAGAAGTGATGATGCCCGTGCCAAAATTGGAGCAAAACGGCGTGATGGCTCAACTCGCCACAACGGGCATAAAATGTGAGGTATATAGCAAAAACATTCGCCTCAAAACGCTCTATGTGGGTTCATCGACCAACGACAACCGAGGCACATACATGATGATAGAAAACGCTTCGATGCCTTTTATCACCTACATACCCGGCTGGGCTGGCTATCTGTCTGCCCGCTTCAACGTGGTGGAAAATGAATGGAAAAACGCCATTATTTTTCAATATGCGATGAAAGACCTCCGACAGGTTTCTTTAAACTACACCAATGAGCCCAAAAATTCTTTCATTATTAGTGTTTTAGCGACCAACCAACTGACCATAAAACCGATGCTGCCGCAAACATTTAGCAAAATAGATACTTCGGCGTTGGTCAAATATCTGACACAATATGCCAAAGTGCCAGCCATGTCGGTCATTGATGGACTTAAAATCATTAGGGATTCGATTGTCAATACTGCTCAGCCGCAACTCATTATCCAAATCACAGCCTCTAACAACAGCATTCAAACGCTCAAAATATACAAAAAACGGGTTCAAGAAGAGTACATCGATGTGATGAACGTAAACAGGTCTGAAATGCCCGAAGACAGCGACGCAATGTACTACCATCTGGTTGAAAAAAATGAATTTGGGTTGATACAAAACTACGGCACAGGCAACCGCATTTATAGAACCTTTGGAGAGTTTGCACGATAAGGATTTTTAGCATTGGTTTTCAGAACAACAACCAAACATAATACCATTGTTTTTTTAGCATCAATACAATCCTTTTGAGGTATCAGTATGTTTCAATTCAAACAATTTGAAATCAACGACGACAAATGTGCTATGAAAGTAGGCACTGACGGCGTTTTGTTGGGTGCTTGGGCGGATATTGACCCTACAAAGCACCTAAAAATCCTCGATATTGGCACTGGCACAGGACTTATTGCCCTTATGATGGCTCAAAAAACAAGCACCGACACCCA
>JAYWHZ010000211.1:0-2939 GCA_043777395.1 Bacteroidota bacterium | reverse complement strand
CAAACAAAAAACCGTCATACTCTCCACACACATCATGCAAGAAGTGCAGTCGATGTGTGAGCGAATTATCATCATCGATCAAGGAAAAATAGTGGCAGATGACACCGCCCAAAACCTCAAAAAACAAACCGAAGGCGAAAAAAGCATCCTCGTAGAATTTGCCATGCCACTAACCAAACAACAAACCGAAGGGTTAAATAAAATTAAAACGGCAACAAGAATCAACATGACAAACCCAAATCAAGCCCTCATTTATGCCAAAAACAACAACGAACTCGCCAAAGCCATCGTAGAATGGGCTGTGCAACACAACATCGATATCGTGAGCCTCAACAAACAAGAAAACAGTTTGGAGAATATTTTTAGAGAACTGACCAAAAAATAATTAACCCCAAATTAATGCCCCGAAACCGCCTCGCTCGCCTCAAAATCGATGCCCTGACGTTTGAGTATCTGCGTTACAGCCACCGCAAACCAAGCCAAATACACAAACCCAATGGCAGGAACAATGTAAGACAAACGAATGTTGGTGCTGTCGGCAAGCAAACCCTGCAAAGGCGGCACAATGGCTCCACCCAAAATCATGGCAATGAGCAACGCCGAACCCTGCGAGGTAAACTTGCCCAAACCCGCTATACTCAACGTAAAAATGCAAGGCCACAACACCGAACAACACAAGCCGCCACTCATAAACGCATACAAAGCCACCTTGCCCGTGGTGAGCAAACCAACCAACATAAACAAAACGCCCAAACTCGAAAAAATAAACAACTGACGGGCTGGCTTGTCTCTACTCAAAACATTGGCAATGAGCATGATAGCAATAGAAAGAGCATAAGGATATAAGTTTGAAACATCGCTGCCCCGCAAAGTATTGATGCCTAAAAAAACCAAAAACGCCGCATAAGCCGCCACAATTTTTAATAAAACAACCCTGTTTTTGGCTGGATTGAACACCGCAACGGCAGCACTCCAACGCCCAATCATCATACTGCCCCAAAACAAAGACACATATTGAGAAATTTGCGAAGCATCTAAACCTTCGGTCTGTTTGAGATATTCGCCCAAATTGCTCCCGATAGCAACCTCAACGCCCACATAGGTGAAGATAGCAACCATGCCCAAAACCAATTGAGGATATTTTAACGCCCCAAAACCTTGCTCTATCGTTACATCGTTTTTGACGGCAGGAAGGCTCGAAAACTTAAAAATAAGGGCAAAAAGCACAAAAAAAGCACCCAAAATCAGGTAAGGATATTGGATAGATTCGATGCTCGAAACGGTTTTGACGCTGCCCTGACTGATGTCGCCAAAAATAGCATAGCTCAGCAAAACGGGTCCCAAAGTGGTGCCAAAATTATTGACACCGCCCGCCAAATTCAAACGTTGGGCGCCCGTGCTGGCATCGCCAAGGGCAATGGCAAGGGGCTGGGCAGAGGTCTGCTGCAACGAAAAGCCCAAACCCACCACAAACAAGGCGGCGAGCATCAAGGGAAAAGACTGCATTTGGGCGGCTGGAAAAAAGAGCAGACTGCCCATTGCCGAGACCAAAAGCCCATAAACGATGCCATTTTTGAAGCCAATTTTGTTCAAAGGGTCTTGTTTGATGGCTTGTGCCACGAGCAAATAAATCATTGCACCGACAAAGTAGGCGATATAAAACGCAAAATCGACGAGTTGGGCTTTGGTTTGTGTCAGGTTCAGTTTTTCTTTAAAAAGTGGAATGAGAATGCCGTTGGAGGCAGCCACGAAGCCCCAAAAAAAGAAGACCGAAATCAAGACGAGCAAAGCCGACCAGTTGGTGGCTTGCTTTGGCGTAGAAAGGGTATTGGACATAAATGAACGAAAAAGGGTGTAAAATTTGGTTTAAACAAGTAAATTGTTTCTAATATTGATTTTTAGTTTCTATTTATTTTGATGTTTGAGGCATCGATATTGAGGTTGATGAGTATTTTTTTTGTGGCTGTGTCGAAGTTTGCGGTTTGAAATACGCCTTTGATTTTTTGTTCAAAGGTATCAAATGATGGGTCGGTGAGGTCTTTTTTGGTGATGATTTGGCAGCCGCTTTGTTCGGGTATTTCGATGATGAAGTTGCTCACGTCCGATTCGATGTTTATGGTTGTTTGGCTTGCATTGTCTCCGATTGTCAGGTCAATGTTGGAGGTTTTGGTGTTTAGGTTTATGGTTTCGGTTTTGAATTGTGAGAGGTCTATGGTGCTTTGTGTGGCGTTTGTGCTGAGGTTTATGTCCCAAGTGGGTTGTTTGTTGAGTGATATTTCGACTTCGTTTTTGGCATCGGGGTTGGTGTTTTCGGTGGTGTTTTTAGAGAGGTTTACGAATATATTGGCTTGTGTGTTTGATGGTTTTTCGACGGTGAAGCCAAATGCGTCGTAGGTCGATTGAGCGGTTGTGGCAACGAGTTCGTCGGTGTTTTGTTTGAGTTTGAAGGCTCCGTTTGCCAGTTCTATATTGAGTTTGGCATTGGTAATTTGGCTATCAAATGGTTCATCAAATTGGTAGGTTTGGCTTTCTTCAAAGTCAAAATTGCTGCCGCTGTTGTCTTCGTCGTTGGGTTTGTTGTCGAAGGTATCGCCAAAGTTGTGGAGTTCATCAATCCAGTTGTTGCTTTCAAAGTGTTTGTCTTTTTTGCTGATGCCAAAAGCACCCAAACCCATAAACAAGAGCAGCGAAGCCACGAGCAAGATAGGGTTTTTGTTGGTGTTGTTTTTGAGCATGATTTGCAAACCCAGATAGATCAGAAAGGCGGGCAGGGCATATCTAAACAAGATGCCGGCATTAAAAAAAGCCCATTGGAGGTTGTGCATCAGACATAGCACCCCGATGCCGATGAGGCTAACGGCGGAGACGGTCGAAGTTTTGATTGCCATTTTTTGGTTCGGTTTCTAAGTGTTGAATGGGTTGTTGTTGTTGTTGTTGTT
>JAYWHZ010000210.1:0-10054 GCA_043777395.1 Bacteroidota bacterium | reverse complement strand
TCTACGACCCCTTCGGGGTCGCACCTTTCACACGCAACTATATTGCTATAAACGTTGAACCCCTTCGGGGTTGGACATTTTTCAGGGTTTTGTATGGTATAGGTGTGGGTCATATCGTATTTTGGTTTTTCAATCCCAACGGGATTATACGTTTATAGAAAAATAAATGGCAATGTTCTACGACCCCTTCGGGGTCGCACATTACACACGCATACCACAATCTATAAACGTTTGATGCCGTTGGCATCTATATCCAATCAAATAAATATTTTTCATCGTAGGCTATTTCAAATTTTTTCAAAAATTCAATGTATTCGTCCTTAAATGTTACTTTTTTATGATGTTCTTTTTGATTTATTACATATTTATATACACTATCTATTTGAGAGTGGCTGTAAGAAAAAGCACCATATCCTTCTTGCCAATTAAATTTATGAGAAGTAAATTTATTTTCAGCAATAAATTCATTGCTTGATTTTTTGATTTCTCTTACCAAATCACTCAAACAACAATTTGGTTTCATACCTATAAATATATGAATATGATTTGGTACGCCATTAATAGCAATTAGTTTTTGTCCTTTATTCTGAATAATACCCGTAATATATTGATACAGTCTTTCTTCCCAAGAAATATCTATTAAAGAATCTCTATTTTTAACTGCAAAAACTATTTGTATGTAAATTTGTGAATAGGTACTCATATTATTTCTCGGTTTGGTTTATATGGGCAATAAACTTTTGTAGTTCTTTGCCTATTTCTATCAGTTCGTTGTTGTTGGTGTTTCTGCCTGTGGCGTCGTAGCCAATGTCTTCGGCTATTGCCATAAATATCGGGTAATCGTCTAAGGCTGTTTGTTTGGCAAGAAAATACTTTTCGGTTAGTTCTTCTTTAAATAAATTTACTTTGTCGGTAAAAGTTGTCTGAACTGTGATTTTAGGGATTTTTATGATTTCTATGATTTCTGCTTTCGTTGCTTTTGGGTTAGCAATCTTGGTTTCCTGCTCTAATCTTTTAATCGTGTCGGCTTTTTCCTTTTCCCATTTCTCAATAGTTTCAATATATTTATTGTCGGTTTTAACGTCTAATTTTAGTTTGGCTTTTTGGTTGCTTATTTTTTCGGTTTGTTTGGTTTTGTGCTTACGCAAAAACAACACCGAACTTTTTACACCAGCACCTGTGGCACTAAATGCCGTTTGTGGCATTGATACAACGGCAACAATACGGTACATTTCTTCGAGATTATCTCGTACATATTGCAAACTGCTATTGGTCAAAATGCCGTCAGGAATTACCACCGCCATCATTCCAAACTCTACCAAAAACTTATAGCATTGCTCCAAAAACAATACTTCGGTGCTTTGGCTATCTCTTGTAGTTTCTTTTAGTGCTTTTACTGCCAACCAATCTTCATCTTTTTTGCCCAAATTGTATTGGTGCAAATACGCTTTTTCAGTTTGTTTTATGCTACTTCCAAATGGTGGATTGGTAATTATGTAGTCAAATGAATTGTACTTAAATTCTTTGTTGCCCGAATTTTTTTGTATTTCCACATCACTCAAAAGTCCGTCAGAAGCAATTACGTTGGTGTGCCCGTCATCGTGAATAATCATATTCATTTTGGCAGTTCGGGCTATTTGGTCGTTTATCTCAATGCCAAAAAGATTTTTTTCGGCAAAGTTGTGCCAATGTGCCTTGTGTTCTACTGGTTCGGTTTTTATGTCGTAAAAAGTGTTGGCTTGTTCTCTTACTTTGTCTAATGCGTAAAGCAAAAAACCACCACTACCACAACTGGTATCTAAAACCCTTGCTTTGTGGGTAATGGGTAAACTTTCTACTATAAATTTTACAATGGGTCTTGGTGTAAAATATTGCCCAAAGTCGCCACGAAAATAACTGCCCATAAAGGTTTCAAAGGCTTTGCCTTTGCTGTCAAGGTCAGTTTTATTGAGGTTTATACGTTGAAAATATTTTACAATAGTCAGCGTTTCTTGTGCTGTTAGTGTTATTCCGTCTTTAAAAACTTCGGGTGCTTCTTTTTCGCCAACTGCATAAATTTTCTTTACACGGTTTAATAAATCTTCGGGGTCTTCGTCTCTAAAAATTTGAAAATCGTAAGGTTCGCCAATTTTTCTTGGGTGTTTTTCGTCCCAAATTTTGCAGAAAATAAGTTTGTCCAATTCGTCAAATGCTACACTTGGGTTTCGTTGTCCACCGCCCCAAAGTGCTTGGTGTGATTGGATAAATATTTTTGTTAGTTCGCTTTCACTAACCACTTGTAACTCAAAAAACTTCTGTGTTACATTTGGGTCGGGTTCGCTTACAATATTGTTTGTTTCGGTTTCTGTGTCAGTTTGAGAAATTCCACCTTTTACGTATTTGTATTTCGCCAATTTATCAACGCCAAATTGTGGAATATCGGGTATTTCAATTCTACTTTTTGGTTTTTGAGCAGGAACTTCGTAATACTGGTTTTTAATTCGTGAAGTTGTCCAAACATATTTTGCCCCTTCGGCAACTGCATAACTATACGCTTGGTCAACGGCAATATTAAATTGTTGGTCAGTTAAATCTTCTTTTTTGCACTCCACCAAAATATACGTGTCGTGGCAATCATCGTCAGAATAAACAGCAATGTCGGCTTCTTTGGTTTCAGAACCCATTTGTACAGACAAAAATTGCTTAATTCTGTTTACAGGATAACCATAAATTAATACCAACGTCAAAAAAGTTTCGGCTTGTACTTTTTCTTCTGGATTGTTGTAATTCCTTTTCTTGTTTTGGTGGATATATGTTATAAAGTTTCTTTCTTCGTCAAAGCGAATAAGTCCTTTTTCTATTCCTGTATCTATTAAATTCATTCTTTAAAATGTCGAGTTATGATGAGTCGCAAATTTACAATTTTTAAGTGGCTTGTCTGCTATTGTGTGTGCGAAAATTTATTTTTATTGACTTATAGGTTGTTTAAACTTTTAGTTACAAAAGGCAAAAATGGCTATATTTTTGAGATTCCGCAATCTCTGCCCATAAAAATGAGATTTATCCAAATTTATTAGCCAAAATTAAAAAATTTAAACAAGTTCTCAGATTTACCGAGATAGTGATTTAGTCAAAGTTTTGGTTGGTTTGATTTTTATTTAAAAAAGGTATTTTTGATTGTGTAGAGGATTTGTTTTTTGTAGAGTTCTAATGGTTTTTGTGTCAATACATTTTTTATTTCTTGCAAAGAAGTTGATTTTTTAATGTTCCAGCGTTTGAGGTAAAACGGCGAAGTATTGATGTTGTTAAATCCAAATTGGGTGTTCGAGACCGATTGGTATCCAGTTTTTTTGGCTATCTCGATGATTTTTTCATTAAACAAACCATAAGGCAGTGCAAAATGGTCGATTTGGGCGTTGAGGTGGTTTTCTATGGTTTGTTTGGATTGTTTGAGTTCATTTTGGGCTTGGTCGGGCGGCATTTTGGTCAAATTGGGGTGATTGACAGTGTGAGAACCGACGGCAAAGCCTTGTTGGAGGAGTTGTTCGTATTCAAACCATCTCGTTTTGCGGTCGAGGTTCATCAGAGCAAGAAAAAACGTTGCCGTAAAATTCATTTTTTGGAGTGCTGGTGCGGCAAATTGGTAGTCGGTCTGGTAGCCATCGTCGAATGTAATTGCGAGGGCGTTTTTGGGCAGCGGCGTTTGTTTATAGAGACACGCCACGAGTTCATTTAGATTTATTACCCTAAAATTGAGGTCTTTGATGAGTTGGAGTTGGGCTTCAAAGTCTTCTAAAAAAATGGTGTATGGGTCGTTTTGCAGGGCATTATTAAAGTTTCGGGGCGTTATTTTGTGGTAATTGAATATCGGTATTGCGTTGTTCATGTTGTTGTTTATGTGTTTTTTATTAGATTAATTATTCTAAATTTTTAATGCCATCAATCATTGTTTCGACCATTTTTTGGAGATAAAAATCGGGTTTCCACTGCCAGTCTGTGTGAGCCTGCTGGTCGTCTATGCTTTTGGGCCAGGAGTTGGCAATGAGTTGTCGGTGGTCTGTTTTATAGTCAATCTCAAAATCGGGCAGGTGTTTTTTTATGGCTTGTGCCAGTTCGTTTGGCGTAAACGAGATAGCAGCAATGTTGTAAGAGGTTCTTATTTTAATGTCCTGTTTGGGTGCGTCCATCAGCATCAAAGTGGCTTTAATGGCATCGTCGATATACATCATGGGGAGTTCGGTGTTTGGGTCCAGAAAACAAGTGTATCGATTGGTTTTCAGGGCTTCAAAAAATATTTCTACGGCATAGTCGGTCGTGCCGCCGCCGGGTGGCGTTTTGTAGCTCAATATGCCGGGATAGCGCAGGCTTCTCACGTCCAATCCAAACTGTTCAAAATAATATTGACACCAGAGTTCGCCCGTCAGTTTGCTGATGCCATAAACGGTGTTTGGGTTCATATAACTGTTTTGTGGGGTCAAGTTTTTGGGCGTTTCGTTGCCAAAAGCAGCAATAGACGACGGGAAATACATTTTGGTGATGCCATGTTTGACCGAGCTATCCAGCACATTAAGCAAGCCATCAACGTTGAGCGACCACGCAAACTTGCGGTATTTCTCGCCTTTGGCAGATAGCATCGCCGCCAAATGATAGACTTGCGTAATGTCATATTCCTTCAAAATCCAATCGAGTTTTTCGACGTTCATCACGTCCAAACGCTCAAAAATGCGGCTTACGTTGTCTTCTTGTTGGTTGCGAATATCGGCACAAACCACGTTTTCTAAACCATATTTTTGGCACAACGCCAAGCTCAACTCGCTGCCCAATTGCCCTTCCGAACCAATAACCAATATTTTTTCCATCGACGGTGTGTTTCTTAATTTTTTATTAAATATAAATTTGACCGCAAAAGTAGCGAATATTCGCCAAAACAAACCATTTATTTAAAGATTTTTTACAATCAATTTGAAACCAATGCCATGATGATTTTCTATCTCGAGGCTCGTATCCAAAGCAATGTACTTACGCAACTTGGCAATAAAAACATCTAAACTCCGACCCAAAAAATAATCGTTCTTGCCCCAAATATCCTCCAAAAGGTCTTCTCTTTTAACAATATTGCCTTGGTTTTCAATGAGTTTTTGCAGCACATTGGCTTCCTTTTTGGTTAGCTTCTTGCTAAATTCTTCGTGAGTCAATAAAAAATTTTCATGGTCGAAGGTATATTTTCCCAATATATAATTGCTCTTTAAAGCGTTGTTTGATAAAAAACTATTGCCCGACGGGTTGTTGTAAATCACTTTGCTACGCCTCAAAAAAACTTCAATCCTAAGCATAAGTTCTTCAACATCAAAGGGTTTGGTGATATAATCGTCGGCACCCAACCTAAAACCCAATACCTTGTCTTCGCCCAACGACTTGGCAGTGATAAACAAAATCGGCACGTTTTCATCGAGCGTCCTGATGTCTTTTGCCAGCTCAAAACCGTCTTTTTTGGGCATCATCACATCGAGCAAACAAATATCGAAGGGCGTGTGGAGTTTGTGTGCCACAAATTTTTGCCAAGCCAGCTCGCCGTCTTTTGCCCAGACCACCTCGTAGCCCGAAATCTCCAAAAAATCGGTCGTAACATGACCCAGATTTAGGTCGTCTTCGGCTAATAGTATGCGGGTCTTAATCATTGGATAGATAAATTTGGATTGATTTAGTTCATTTTTTGATTTGACAAAGATAGACAATATTTTTAGTCAAAATAACAATTTCTTAACCCATAATTTTAATTATTAACAATTCAATTGATATAAAATACCTAATTTTGTGGCAATGAAAAAACGCTACATTTTTTTGCTCTCTTTGATTGGTTTTTTGCCCAACGCCCAAGCACAGGTTTTGCCTTCTTTTGGCGGTTCACGAGCAGGAACAACCGGTTTTCAGTTTCTCAAAATAAACCCCGATGCCCGTGCCGCAGGTCTGGGCGGCAATGTGGTGGCTACCGTCGCCGACGTGTCTGCTCTCTATTGGAACCCCGCTGGCTTGACGGCAATCGACACCCAAAAAATCCAATTTCAGTTTGGACACACCAACTATTTTGCCGACATGGGCGTGAACTACGGCGGATTGGTGTTTGGCTTGGGCGAAAACAAAATCGGCATCAGCGTCGTGTCGCTCAACTCGGGGCAGATGCCCGTTACCACAGAGTTTCAACCCTTTGGCACGGGCGAAACATTCGAGGCAATAAACCAAACCTTTGGCTTATCACTTGCCCGCCAGCTGACCGACAATTTTAGCTTTGGCATCACCACCAAATGGGTTCACGAAAGCCTGGCAGGCGTAAACACAAACAACGCCCTGATCGATTTTGGCTTCCAGTATCGGCTCGCTCCCCAAAAAGTTCGGTTTGCTGTTACCATCTCCAACTTTGGATTTAATGCCAAACCCACAGGACAAATCGGATTCATAACCCTCAACGCACCAACGACGACCGTCAGAACGTTCGAAACCGTAGCCGTACCGGCGCTCTTTCGGGTGGGCGTAGCCTACGATGCCATCAAAACCACGACACACCAACTCACACTAGCCACACAACTCAACCACCCCACAGACAACAACGAGACCTTGGGCTTTGCCGCCGAATATGCTTGGAACAAACTCTTTTTTGCCCGAACAGGCTACGAATTTGGGGCAGATGAACTGGGTTTACCCGCTTTTGGATGTGGATTTCGTTTTCAACGAAACTTTGGTATGATGCAACTCGACTATGGCTTTAACAACAAACAACGCTTGGGCAGCACACACCGATTTACGATTGGCGTAGGGCTTTTTTAAAACCATCAAAAAAAATATGACTTTTTTAAACCAAAAAACCATCAATACGGCTTTGACTGTGGCGGCTATCTTGCTCGCTTGGGACCTGATGGTGATACTGCAAGACTGGTACACCTCGCCAGCCGGGGCTTATAGTCCTTTTATCAACCTGATGACCATTTTGTTTGGCTTGCTGATGGTCATGCGTAGCCTATATGGCACAAAACGCAAAGAACCGTTGCGGTTTGGGCAGCGGTTTGGTGTCGGTTTGTTGTTTTCGTCGGTGGTGGCTGTGGTCTATGGCTTGGGGTGTTTGTTGCTTTATAAAGTCA
This sequence comes from Bacteroidota bacterium, assembly GCA_043777395.1. Lineage (GTDB taxonomy): Bacteria > Bacteroidota > Bacteroidia > UBA7662 > JAYWHZ01 > JAYWHZ01. Next base: position 2,942 of record JAYWHZ010000210.1, on the reverse strand, counting down.
TTTTTTCGAGTTCTCAAACAGATGCTATATCAAGTCTGAGCGACCAAATGCTGATAGCCAACGCCACCGATGCACAAATAGAACGACAGATAATCATCTTAAACAAAGCCATGAGTATTCAGGGCATCTTGATATTTAAATGCTTAATCACTTGGCTACAAGGTTTGTTTTTGGGTCTTGTGGTTGGCGGTATTATTGGCAATGGATTAGAAAGCAAAGAAAAACAGTTTAACCATTAAAAAAAATAAGTTTAACACAATGACCGACCACACCAAATCTACTGCCTCCGAAGTCAAGCAAATGACCAACGCCCAAAACATTAAAATAGGCATTGTGGTTGCCCAATGGAACGATGGCATCACCAATGCGTTGATGGCAGGTGCAAAACAAAGGCTGCTCGAATCTGGCTTGAAGGTCGAGAATATATTTATTAGACGGGTATCTGGGAGTTTTGAATTGCCTTTGAGTGCTTTGTGGCTCTACGAATCGTATAATCTCAACGGCGTGATTTGCTTGGGCTGCTTGATAAAAGGCGACACACCACATTTTGAGTTCATCAGCCAAGCCGTTGCCATTGGCATCATGGATTTGAATATCAAGTATAGAGTGCCGTTTATTTTTGGTGTCTTGACGACGCTCACCCTCGAGCAAGCCCAAGACCGAACCGGTGGCAAACACGGCAACAAAGGCACCGAAGCAGCCGCCGCCGCACTGGACATGATAGCCATGAAGCAAACCTTAAAATAATTAGCCATTCCACAAAACCATTAACCCATCTGCCATGATTTTAGTAACCGGTGCAACGGGTCTGCTGGGGTCTCATCTGCTGTTGCATCTGATAGCACATTTGCCCCAAAACACAGCCATCAGGGCTACATTTAGAAGCCAAAAACGCATAGACAGCAACCCAATCCTAAATCAATTGCCCAAAAACCGCATCGAATGGATAGAAGCCGATGTATTGGACGTGTTTGCCCTGCAAAAGGTTTTTGAAAACATAACACACGTGTATCATGCGGCAGCTATGGTGTCTTTTGACCCCAAAGATGCCCAAAAAATGCTCCGCACCAACATAACAGGCACTGCCAACGTGGTCGAACTTTGCCAACAACACCACGCCCGATTGGTTCATGTGAGCTCGATTGCGGCATTGGGCAACGCCCAAAACGAGGGTAAACCCATCGACGAACAAAACACATGGAAAGACGACGAACACAACGCCAGCTACGCCCAAAGCAAATTTCATTCGGAGATGGAGGTCTGGCGGGGCATCGAAGAGGGTCTAAACGCTGCCGTTGTGAACCCGAGCGTTATATTGGGCGAAGGCAACTGGGGCGATTGGTCGGGGCAATTGGTAGCGACAGTTTGGAAAGGCATGCCGTTTTATACGTCGGGGGCAACGGGCTATGTGGACGTGAAAGATGTGGCAAAATGTATGGTTTTGGTGATGGATAGCGGTGTTGTTGACCAAAGATTTATCTTAAATGCTGTTAATTTGCCCCTCAGAACGGTTTTTGATGCCATAGCGTTGGGTCTAAACAAAAAGCCGTCGAGCATCTATTTGCCTTGGTGGCTTTCGAATATTGGGTGGCGTGTGCTTGCATTGATGGGAAAACTGACAGGCAAACGGGCTTTTATCACCAAAGAGCTGGTGTATTCAGCCTACGAAAAAGCCCAATATAGCAACGATAAACTAAAAAAGCAATTTTCTGATTTTGAGTTTCAAGATATTGATGTGAGCATCAAACGCATTTGCAAATCGTTTTTGAGTACCGTTAATCAATAAACAAGTACTATAAATTAATAAATGAGTACTATAAATTAATAATTAGGTACTATAAATTGATAATTGGGTACTATAAATTAATAAACAAGTACTGCAAATTGATAATTGGGTACTGCAAATTAATAAACGAGTACTATAAATTAATAAATGAGTACTATAAATCAATAAACGAGTACTACAAATTGATAATTGGGTACTACAAATTGATAATTGGGTACTATAAATTGATAATTGGGTACTACTCCTTCACAAAACGGTGCGAAATGATTTTTTCCTCGTTGTTGATTTGCAAGTTGTAGATGCCTGAAGAAAGCGTTTTTAGGTCAATCTCTTGCGTGGATTCCCAAGGTCTATCCATCGTTTTGCTATAAACTACCTTGCCTTCTATGTTGTTGATGGCAATCGTGTAGGGCATTTGTTCGGGGTTGGTTACCATCAGTCTGAGGCTTGCATCTGCAATTGGGTTGCTCACGATTTGTATCTCAAAAGGTCTTTTATCGTCAAAAACAATCGATTTTATCTTGCTGTAATCAAATTTGCCGTCGGTGTCTATCTGCTTTATCCGATAGAAATTTTCGCCCAGTTGCGGTGTTTCGTCCTTCCATTGATAGGTGTTGATTTGGCTGCCTATGGCGTTGGCTTTCAGTGTGCCGATGGCTTGCCATTGGTTTTGATTTTTGTATTTTCGTTCTATGGCAAAATGGCTGTTGTTGGTTTCGGAGGCAGTTTTCCACGCTATGGCTGTGGTTTTATTCATTTTTCTAAGGTCAAAACTTAACCATTCTACGGGCAATATGCCTGCTTTTATTATCCATTGTTGGCTGTTGGTGTCGTTGATGAGCGTTGTTTTTCTGACCATCGAGGTGGTGTCTATCACGTCTGCTTTTAGTGTATAGGTGATGTGTGGTAGGTTGGCAAAGTTGATGGTCAGCGGATTGGTGTTTTGGCTATACAACACGCCATTGAGATACCAATTTATTTTTAAAGTATTGGGTTGAGGCAAAACCAAATTTAAGTCGAAAGTAATAGATTGGTCGTTGTTGCTCAGGGCTGTTTGGGTGGGCAGATAGCTGTCTATCGGCGAGGATTCATCGTGTATTCTTCCCACGAATGTTTCGCCACACACGGCACAAAAATCCACATTAAGTGAGCGCAT
>JAYWHZ010000209.1:0-2942 GCA_043777395.1 Bacteroidota bacterium | reverse complement strand
TGTACTCAATCCGGGCAACACTGCCGAGGTAGAAGTAAACCAAGGCAAATCGGCACTCATCGGCTCAAACAGCATCGTGAGCAACCTTTGGAACACCAACTACCTCGTCATCAACGATGCCAATAAGATTTTAGACAACCTCGCCGTTGCCACCGAACCAAACGTCAGAGCCGGCTTACAGGCATACGCCTCTATTTTTAAAGCAATGGCTATAGGAAATCTCGCCACCTTCTTTGAAAAAATGCCCATCACCATCGAAAAAAATGCCCCTTTTGTTGATAGAATCGATGCCCTCAAAGAAGCCATCAGAATATTAGAAGCCGCCGAAACCGCCATCAATGCAGCAACATTGCCCACGTCTTTTACAAACCGATTGGTCGCTGGCGTGGATATAAAAAACACCATTCCTGCACTCATCGCTCGCTATGCACTTATGATTGGCGACAACGACAAAGCCATTGCATCGGCTGCAAAAGTAGATTTGACCAAAAAGTCTTTTCTAAAATACGATGCCGTCAGCCCAAATCCAGTGGGTTTTGTAGCCATTTCTAACGTAAACGTTTTTCAACCAAAAAACCTGCGTTTTGGCTTACCCACTGCTCTGGCACCTGATGCAGCCGACAAACGCCTTGTACTCTATTACCAAAACCTGAACCCAACACCCGCAACGGATATTCGTGCCAAAGGGTTTTTTATCCCTGCCGACCAATCGACGCAGCCAATCTACTTGGGCGGCGAAATGGTTTTGATTAGAGCCGAAGCACTCGCACGAAAAGGCGACCTGGCTGGGGCAGTAGTTGAGATAAACAAAATTTTGACCAAAAAACCAACGGGAACAGGCTCCGACGCTTGGGGTGTTGGGGCCGACTTGGCGGGCAATTTTGCAAGCACCAACGCAGCCGATATTCTCACGGAGATATATCGCCAGCGCTGTATCGAACTTTTTATGGGTGGTACGAGGTTGGAAGACAGCCGAAGGTTCAACAGACCAGCACCCAACGCCACCGACGAGGAGCGTACACGTACTTTTTATCCTTATCCGTTTTCGGAGCGTGATAACAACACCAACACGCCATCTGACCCAACAATCTAAATAAAGTAGGCATTAAAAAAAATCTCATATACCTTCAAAAAGTGTGTGGGATTTTTTTTGTTGAATACATTAAATAAAAATCTATAATTTTGGGTCAGGTCTTTTTTAATCCAATAAACAATTAAAATTAAAGGTTGGCTGGATAGATTGCCGTCGTATAGCCGCTCAAAAAAGCGATGCGACAGAATAGTTTAGATACAATTTTAAGTGCTTTTTGTAGATTTATAGTATATTTGTCAAATCATTAATCAACCACAACCATTTTTAAAACCAAAACAAAGCAACTCACTATGTCTATCGAAAAAAAGCCCATCAAACGCATCACCACCCATATTTTGCAAGAAATGAAGGTCAGAGGCGAAAAAATATCTATGCTCACTGCCTACGATTTTTCTATGGCTCGAATCATCGACCACGCAGGCATCGATATTATTTTGGTGGGCGACTCGGCTTCAAATGTCATGGCTGGACACGAAACCACGCTGCCCATCACGCTCGACCAGATGATTTACCATGCCTCGTCGGTCGTCAGGGCGGTAGAGCGGTGCTTGGTCGTGGTTGATTTGCCCTTTGGCTCTTATCAAGGCAACAGCAAAGAAGCCCTTATGTCGTCTATCCGAATTATGAAAGAATCGGGGGCGCACGCCGTAAAACTCGAAGGCGGCTCGGAGGTGGTCGATTCTATCGAACGGATTTTGACTGCTGGCGTGCCGGTCATGGGGCATCTGGGTCTTACACCCCAATCGATTTATAAGTTTGGGACATACACCGTGAGAGCCAAAGAAACCCAAGAAGCCGAAAAACTCAAACAAGATGCCATACGCCTCGAAAAAGCAGGTTGTTTTGCCATTGTGGTCGAAAAAATACCTGCCAAACTGGCTCAGGAAGTGGCTCGGTTGGTTGCTATACCTATCATTGGGATTGGGGCTGGGTCTGCGGTCGATGGTCAGGTATTGGTCATGCACGATATGCTGGGCATCAACAATGAGTTTGCCCCTCGTTTTTTAAGAAAATATGCCAGTTTATATGAAACCATAAAAACGGCTACGGAGCATTATATTAGAGACATCAAGAGCAAAGATTTTCCAAACGAAGGAGAGCAATATTAGGTTCTAACTCATTTTTGGGAGCATCATTTATTTTAAAATAAAAGACCACCTGCGAGATAATTTGCAGACGGTCTTTTATTTTTTTGAACAAAAAGGCATTAAAAAATATTGGTTCATTAATCAAAAGACTGGTTGCTTTGCGAAGAAATGTCGAGCATCTGGTCGTATTCGTCGGGGCTTAAATCGTTGTAATAAAAATTGACGGGATTTACGGTTTCGCCGTTTTTGTGTACCTCGTAGTGTAGGTGCGGACCTGTGGAGCGACCTGTGTTGCCTACGAGACCTATCACGTCGCCTCTTTTGACTTTGTCGCCGGCTCTGACTTTATACGACGACAGGTGTGCATATAAGGTTTCGTAGCCGTAGCCGTGTTCTATCACGATGTGCTGCCCAAAGCCGCCACCGCTTTCCGATTTGACGACCGTGCCGTTGCCCGTCGCATAGACTTCTGTGCCTGTGGAGGCGGTAAAATCCATGCCTGCATGAAATTTTCGGGCTTTGTAGATGGGGTGAACCCTAAAACCAAAACCCGAAGCCATGCGTTTGAGGTCGGTGTTTGCTACGGGCTGAATGGCAGGAATGGCGGCGAGCATTTCGGCTTGTTTTTTGACGAGTTCTACGATTTCGTCGTAGGATTTGGATTGGACGTAAGATTTTTTGAGTATCTTATCAAGTCGTTTTTCGGTTTCTACCATGATGCCCGAATTGTCGTAGCCTTGCAGTTTTTTGTAGTTGTTGAT